>DASTZZ010000068.1 GCA_035764005.1 Terriglobales bacterium | reverse complement strand
AATCACGAACTGTCCGACGGGGCCGCATCCAAACACAGCCACGGTATTGCCGGAGCAGATCTCAGCTAACTCTGCAGCCATCCAGGCAGTGGGCACAATGTCAGAGATGAGGATTGCCTGATCGTCGGAGACTCCTTCCGGGATCTTTACGAGTCCGACGTTTGCAAACGGAACACGTGCGTACTCGGCTTGCAGTCCGTCGAATGGTCCCGTCGATTGCGGTCCACCGAAGAAGGCGGTTCCAGCGTCGGGTCCATTGGGATTGGCTTTATCGCACTGAGAGTAATAGCCCTGGCGGCAGTATGAGCAGTTGCCGCAAGCGATGGTCGAAGGAATCACGACGCGGTCTCCCGGCTTGAAGTTGCGAACGGCGCTGCCGACTTCCTCTACGATACCAACGCCTTCGTGTCCCAAAATGGTTCCAGGCTTCATGCCGGCCATGGTGCCGCGGACCATGTGAAGGTCGGTTCCGCAAATGGCACTCGCGGTGAGGCGGACGATCGCATCATTAGGTTTCTGAATTTCGGGCTCAGGGACGTTTTCGAGCCGGATATCGCCGACTCCACGGAATACCACTGCGTTCATGAGAGTCTCCTTTCTGCTTGGAAGATGGGTTAAGCGACTTTGCGGCTCTGCCTCGCGGCCTGGCCAAACAGCTTCAGCATTTCGCGATTAAATGCGGGTATGTCGTCGGGCTTGCGGCTGCTGACCCAATTGCGATCGACCAGCACCTCGATGTCCTTCCATTCGGCGCCGGCATTACGTAGATCGTCCTCAATCGTGTGATAACTCGTGATCCTGCGGCCGCGGACCAACCCACTGGAAACCAGCAACCATGGTCCATGACAAATCACAGCAATAGGTTTACCGGAACTGTCGATTGCTTTCGCGAACTGCTGCGCCTTCGGGACAACGCGGAGAGCGTCTGCATTGAGTGCTCCTCCTGGAAGGAGGAGAGCGTCAAATTGCGATGGATCAACCTGGTCTAGACTCTTGTCTGCTTTGTACTTCTTAGATTTGTCGTGATGCTGGAACGCCTGAATCTCGCCGCCTTTTGGCGAGATGACCGTGACCTGTGCTCCGGCTTCTTCCAGCGCTTCTTTGGGTTTTACGAACTCGGCTTCTTCTACTCCGTCGGTGAGCAACACTGCAACGCGAACACCCGCGAGATCCTCTGCCATTGTCTGAGCTCCTGTTATGAAAGGTCGGCGTTTCGCAGACCTTGTTCTTATTCGATTGGAGGATCAGACAGACTGCGAGGTTGACACCAAGATCAGGGATTCAGGGTGGCGGGATGGCCCCGGACAGCGATGTAATGTGAACACCGGTTGTACTTCGAATTATCCGAACCTCTGATGGTGCTTCCAGAACTCCGCCCAGGGCAGGCGAGGAGGCCCGCAGACGAAAATGTCGGGATGGTAGTGGCTCTCCTCGTTGTCCACTCCCTGTGAATTCGCGTTATGACCGGCAAGTCGGCACGAGCTGAAGTTCTTATCCACCCACTCTGCTGAGTTTCCAACCACTATCAGCGTCGATGGCGGGGGCACTGGGTAGCCCCGCAGCCATGCCGAGTTCGTCATAGAAATCGGAGCCGGCAAATGGTAAGCACGACCGAGGAGCTCGATCGCACCTTGCTCGCCATAGTTGCCGACCAGAATGCCAACACTCTCGCGCTGGTCCGGAGCCAGAGAATCGCGAATACCAGCAACAATCTTCACCAGCTCGTTCCAGCCGATCTCCTCTCGCAGATCTCCGTTGTTCTTCAGTGCGCGATCGCGCAGCGGACCCTTCGAAGTCCAGGGGATCAGGATGGTGCTCGCGTACGCTCCTCCCGCAACGAGGATGAGCAAGTACACGGCAACGGCGGATTTTAACCAGGTCCGGCCGGACCGACGGATCCAACCCTCCATCATGACCGCGCCCATCGCCAGCAGCATGGGATATATTGCGCCCGGGTAATAACCCCGACCCTTAGAGGCCCACAGTATCAGAACGGGAATTACCGCCATCCAGGCCAGTGTTCTAAAACGCTCACTGCGGAAAAATCCGATGAGACCCGCGATCCACAGCGGAATGGAGATCGGATTTGCATTGAGAAGTTGGGAGCTCCAATAATCTTCTGCGCGGCCTTCACCCACATCGCGCGTGTGGATGTGGTGCAGGAACTGCAACGAGATGAAGTGATGGCGTATCTGCCAGATGAAGTTGGGCAGGAAGATGAGAAGCGCGAGCCCGGCTCCAGCCCAGAACCAGCGAGTCCGCAGATAGCGGCGTGCGGGTGCTAGGAGTAATCCGACGAGCACGCCGGCCAGATAGAAGAACATCGTGTATTTCGTCTCGAGGCCAATACCAACCACCGCGCCGATTGCGAGACACCAGCGCGGATTCTCACTCTTGAGGAGGCGGACGACAAAGTAAGCCAGCAGTACCCACCACAGATAATCGAAAGAGGTGTACTGAAATTCCGTTCCTTCGAACAGCGCCAACGGAGCAACCGCGACAGCCAGCGCCGCCGTTGTTTGAGCCAAGCGTCCGCCGCCGAGTTCCCATGCCATCAGACCGGTAATGAAAATCGCTGTGCTCTGCGCTATTACGGAGAAGAGTCGCAATCCAACCAGGGAGAGTCCGAAGAGGTGAAGCCCGATTCGCTCAAGGAGTGGCGTTAGCGGAGGATAGGCAACGAAGCCCCAATCCAGATGAAGAGCATCGGAGAGCGTCTGAAGTTCGTCACGATGAAAGCCGTATCGCTGGTTGGTGAGCAGATGAACAGCTGCGATTCCTAGCGCAATGAGAGCCACCACAGCCGTGGCTCGCGGTGTATATGAGTCTGAAAGCGTGAGTTTGCGGGCTACGTTCGGAGTCGCCATTTGCATGTGCCGGCCCTTGGATGGTCGGAGCTGTCCAAGGTTACTCCAGAGCTACGACAAACGCCTCGCAGAAGTTCATAGGCGGCGAGCACGTTGGTTGCCGACATGGGCACGTTCCAACTCAGGATGAGTTCTCGTTGGGACATCGCCTACAGCTTGCACAGGGCGCCCGGAAAGTTTGCCTGAGATATTGCTTGTTTTGGTTGCGGAGCTGGCAACGGGTTTAGTGCAGGCTATGTCGTCAATGTGTCTTTCGTAATCTTCGGAGAACTGACAAGCGCCGATATTATCAGCGCATGGCGACCGCTACCCCCGCCCAATCCTCCGCAGGCTTCGCACGCAAACGGCGCTGGGAACGCAGCGGTATCGACGTACCAATTCGCCTCATCTTCTGGAACTCGCTCCATACCGCCAAGATCGTGGAAGCCCGCGGACGCGACATGAGCGAAGGCGGCATGGCGGTATTCGCCGGCGTCGAACTGCGCATCGGCGACATTATCGAAGTCGAGTTCACGCCCGCATACTCCGGCCAACCGATGCGAGTGAAGGCCGAAGTCCGCAACCGCCGCGGCTACTCGTATGGGATTGAATTTCTGGTCGACACCGATGAGGAGCAAAGTCAGGCCGCGCGTCTCCGCGAGCTGCTGATTTCAGCGAGCGGAAAAACGAAGCTTTAAGCACTTTGGCCTCTTTCGCGATTACCTCGTCGTAGACAATCTCGTACAAGACGATTTGGCTGCGATAGGCGTCCTTACCGTAATCGCGAATTCCAGCCCGTCGCCGTCGTACCGACGTTATTGCGGCTGCCCCCCCCATTTCCGCGAAGACGATTACATGACCGGCCGGATCTTTGAGACCGATCTCCTTGGCCCCATAAAACGTCGTGCGCACCGGCAGAACAACGTTTGCGTTCTTCGCCGCGGAGATGAAAGGTTCAAGCTTATCGACTTCCATGTAGAGGAACGTCCGTCCACCTTCTATATCTTTGGCGATTGCAGGTGCATCTTTCGCGGCGCTAGCGAAGCTCTGATACATAATTTCCAGGTTGTCTTTCTCTAAGATCACGAAGCTCAGGCGATCGCCATCGGGAACTTCGACGGTCTTTTGAAAACCGAAGCGGCTAGTCCAGAAGTCGATGCAAGGCTCGATCTTTTCTACATAAAGGACTGGTGTAATTTTTTTTACCTTCATCTTTGTCTCCTCTGATTTGTTCTGCGAAAAACGAAGTGGAGAAAGGCAGGCGATGGTAACAAACAGCCGAAATGGCTCATGCGAACTTGACTTCCTCTCTTCTTCATTAGTAGTCTTATTTAGACTAGTGAACGGTATAGGAGCTCTATGACTGCGTCAACTGGAATTTCATCCCATTCAACGGCGCGCAAACTGCAGGACCTGATTTCCGTCGGGCCTGCGATGCTCCGAGATTTCGAATTGCTGGGAATCCGCGATGTTCCCACTCTGGCACGACAGAATCCGTGTCATATGTACAAACGTTTGTGTGAGCTCACTGGACAGAAGCATGACATCTGCTGCCTGGACGTGTTCGAGGCAGCGGTGGCGCAGGCGCGCGACCCGCTGCTCCCGCCGGAGCAGTCGGTATGGCGGTACTGGAGCAGGAAACGAAAGGCACGGAGTGGCAAAGACTAGGAGCAAGCTTGCACTAACAACAGCAGACCTCGTTTTGCTAAGCCTCCTGTCCGAGCGTCCGATGCACGGCTACCAGGCGAATCTAGAACTCGAACGCCGTGAGGTTCGCGATTGGGCCGGCATCTCGCGTCCGCAGGTGTATTACTCCCTGGAGAAACTGGAGCGCCTCGGCTTCGTGCGTGCCGCTCGTGACAAAGAGCCTGCAGCCGGACCGGAGCGCAGCGTTCTCGCAGTCACTGCGGGCGGCCGATCCGTTCTCGCCGATGCCCTGGAACGCGAAGACTGGACCAGGCAGCGCGAGCGACCTCGCTTTCTCACCTGGATCGCTCTGTCATGGCTGGCGCGCCCTGGAGTGTTCGAAGCACAGATTCAGCGCCGAAGAGATTTTCTCAAGTCGGAACTGGCGCGAGAACAAGACGTGCTGCGTTCAGTCTTACGCGAAGTGGGCCATCCATACCACGAGGCGGTTTGGATGCTAAAGCTGACAATCAAGCAATTCAAGGCTGAGTTGGAGTGGCTAGACGATTTGCAGCGCGGACTACCCCATCGCAGGCAAGCGCGGAATCCGGACTACGTGCGCGAATGATTCAGGAAAATGAACGCAACTGGAGGAAAGCGCAGAAACACCGGATAAACCGACCTTATCGGGCCAGAACGTGCATGAGAGTGTTCCATGCGAGCAGATCGTTGAGGTTCTCAGTCCCATAACGAGACTTCATCTCATCGGCTGGGAACTCTGCGTGCTCGACGGAATCGCGAGTAATGCGGTAGACGTACACAATCTTCTTATTGAGTTCGGGACTGTCCACCTCGTCCGCACGCACGAATCCCACGGGCGAATATTGCGCGATGAAGGCGAAGGAATTCGTGCGATCGTTGCTAGCCGACTCGCTCAAGTCGGTCTCGAACCTTTCAGGGTCTGAAGCGCAGTTTTCCCCTGTGCAGCGATCGACTCCCATGATGTGCTGAAGCTGATCGATGAATTCGGAGCGATAGGAATCCGATTCAGGGGGATAGAGCTGCGTGTCCTTTGCTCCTACCGGATCGTAGAGCGACACCACAAGCGGATGGGTGGCAGCAAAGTGTGTCGTGCTGTGTTCATAGATGATTTTCCCGTTCTGAAATCCGGCCACATACCACCCTGAGAGAATCTGTTTAAAATCAAGTTTGCCGTCCAGCACCAGCGTGCACTCGGCGGAGGGATTCAGATGAAGTCCCACGTACAAGAATCCTCCGGCGCGATGCACAGCGACAGCCGAACCCTCACATGCGGCATCGGGCATCAAGCCTGACGAACCGTTCGAGCCAGGCAGGTCAGCCTGCATCCAGCGCTTCGGCTTGCGAACAAAGCGAAGCACATGTAGCGGCGCCGCGAGCACATCAGAGTTCTCCTGGCGCTCGTAATAAGCGATCACAAATTCATAAGACGTGTTCAAGACAGCGAAGCTGGTGATCTGAGAGTCAACTTTCGATGGTGATTGGGCGATATCTTCAGGAGAAAGACACGCTGCCTTTAGCGCATTGCCTAAGCTGGCGCTCTCATCGATAGTTGTACCGGTGCATGAGGAATCTTGCTGAGCAAAAGCGGCACACGTAAGCAGCAGCAGAAAACCAAATAAGGATCGCATACTCTGAAGACAACAAGCTCGCACGGAAGAACGGTAACAGCCGTTCTCTCTTGCAGAACATTATTCCGGCTGTTCGCGTTTAATCACTCGACTAACTCGCGCGAGTCCTTGCTTAGCGGCATCTGGGTGGCGTCGGTCGCGGAGACTCGATCACGATCCGGATGCCTTTGCCATATAATCCTGCGCATCGGCCTCATCGGCTTCCCTGGAGCTGGAAAAGATTCGGACCTTTTCTCCGCGCGCAAATTATACGAGTGACGAGCAAGGGACCGCTGTTATTGTTTCCGATTTCAACCATTGCTCACGCTCTTTAGTACTCATCGTCCTTGTTGCTGGTGAGATAAGAAGCGGCACTTGAGATTCCCAACCGTACTGACGGTTTTGATCATTCTTGCTACTCGCGCGTACGCCTTCGGCTTCGCTGCGCCTCGAATCTCCGATCTGGTGGGTGATTGGGCCGGAACGTCTTTGTGCCAGGTGAAGCCCTCTCCGTGTCACGATGAGCATGTGGTCTTCCGGTTCTCCCAGCCCCACCAAGACAAGATCACTGTTCAAGCCGACAAGATCGTCGACGGCAAACCAGTGACCATGGGTGTGAGCGAGTGGACGTATGACAAGTCCACAGGCACTCTCACTTGGCACATTCCGCGAGGTAACTGGAAGCTGATCGTGAGTGACAGCACGATGGATGGCATACTGATCGTTCCTGACAATGTAGTCTTCCGCAAAATCCACTTGAAGAAATCGAAGTAGAGCAGCCCAGCGCCATATCGCGCCAACCTTCACGCTGCCTTCCGAATCAGAGATGCTGGGAGGAATTGGTTCGCATGCTTCTGATTCTACTCATCATTCTGCTGATTCTCGCAGCGGGAACAGCGCCGGTATATCCGTACAGCCGCGGATGGGGATACTACCCGAGCGGAACGCTGAGTACGATTTTGTTCATAGTGTTGGTTCTGTACTTACTGCATTACGTCTAAGGCCGCTTACAGATGAGTGGTCCGTGAGTGAAAGCCTCCAACTTCAGTCCGGGGCGCAGGGCGTTAGCCCTGCAGGTTGATGGAGTAACAATTGCGCTTTAGCGCTGGCCCACGCGCAGAGCGCGTTTCTTAAGAGTTCAATCTCACGAAAACCGGCGACAACTACTCGTAACGTAACGCTACCATTGGGTCCACCCGGCTGGCCTTGCGCGCGGGCAGATAGCTGGCCAATAACGCAACGCAGGCCAGCAGTGCCGAGACCACAAAAAACGTCGGCACGTCGGTTGGATGTACCCCATACAGGATGCTCTGGATGAGCCGAGCGCAAACCAGTGCTCCGATCACGCCGATTGCCAACCCGATTCCCGTAAGCAGTAAACCGTGGGAAAGCACATCGCGAGCAATGGTAGTCTGCGTAGCACCCAAAGCCATGCGGATACCGATGTCTCTCGTGCGCTGCGCGACCGTATACGAGAGCACGCCGTAAATGCCTACGGCAGCAAGCAGCAGCGCGGTGGCGGCAAAGATGGCCAGCAGATAAGTATCAAAATGGGACTGCTCGAGCTGTGTCGACATCCTCTGCTGCATCGTGGTCACGTTGTAGATCGGCACTCCCGGCGCAGCTTTCGCTACAGCGGATCGAAGCTCGCCTACGGAAAGCGGAGCACCACCGGTGCGCACCACTACATCCATGGTGCGACCAACCCAATCCCATGCACCGGGAGGCATCTGCGCGATCGGCAGGTAGAACTCAGGCTGCACTTGCTGATCAAGTCCCCATGCGCGCGTGTCGCCGACTACACCAACGACTTCATGCCAGACCGGATCGAGTCGTCCCTTGGGACCAGGCTCGCAACAGGCGAAGCGCTTCCCTATCGGATTCTGCCCGCGCCACATCGTGCGCGCGAGCGTCTCGTTCACCAAAGTCACGAAGGTGCTTGCGCGCGTATCTGCCGGAGTAAATCCGCGGCCCATTTTCAGCGGCACGCGAACAGTGTTCAGATATCCCGGTGTGACTAGGCGCAGGCGGGCATCAACCAGATTCGATGGATCAAACGCCTGCCCTTCGGCGAGCAAGCCATTGCTGTTGCCGCCGGTCATCATTGGAGCGCGAGAGACAACCGAGGCAGCTTGCACTCCGGGCAATTGCTCTACATTGCGAAGCATGGCCTCAAATGTCTGTCTAGCGACGACCGGATCGCGATAAGTAGCTTCGGAAAGACCGACACGCCCGGCCATCAGATTTGCGGTATCGAATCCCGGCTGAACATTCGACAAAGCCAGCGCACTGCGGACCAGCAATCCCGCACCCGCGAGCAGCATCAGCGCCAGCGCGACTTCACCCACAACCAAGGCGTTGCGAACGCGATCGCGCGTGCTCTTGCCGATTGCGCTGGAAATGTTGAGTGCCTGCGTGAGGCGCACGGCGGCGGATCGCAACGCCGGGGTCAGGCCGAAGACAATGCTTGAGAACAGTGCGATCGCTGCCGCAAACAGCAGTGCGCGAAAGTCCAGGTGCGCATCGTCAATGCGGGGCACGCCTGCGGGCGCGCTGGCCACGAGCCATTTCACGCCGGCGGCGGCTACCCCAATTCCCAAAATTGCACTCAGGAGCGCCAACACCACGTTCTCAGCCAGGAGCTGCCGCACAATCCGGCTCGGACTCGCGCCCAGCGCCGCGCGCACTGCCATTTCCTTTTGTCGCGCTCTTGCGCGCGTCAGTTGCAGGTTGGCAATGTTCGCACACGCGATCAGCAGAACGAATCCGACGGCAGCTAGCACAGTGAACAGCGTCACGCGTTGATCGCCCAACAGTGCATCCGTTAGCGGAGTAAGACTGAAGCCGCGATCTTTGTCGTCGATGGGATAAAGCTGCGCCTGCCGTGCAGCCAGCACCTGCATTTCGGCGCGGGCCTGCGGCAGCGATACGCCATCCTTGAGTCGCGCGAAGAGGATCAGGTAATGATTGTCATGATCCTTGAGCTGCGCGGAGGTAAACGCCGCTGGTACCCAGATCTTTGATTTGCTCAGCAAAGGATCGAAGCTGTGCGGCATCACTGCCACAATCGTGGTCGGAGCGCCATTCACGTGGATGCTGCGACCCAGAATCGTCGAGTCGCCGTGGAAGCGCGTTCGCCAGAGGTCTTCGCTGATAATGGCGACGGAATTTTGCCCGGGAGCATCTTCTTTCCGACTGAAGTAGCGTCCCATCAGCGGCGCCACGCCGAATGTGTTGAAGTATTCCGCCGTGACCCTCTCGCCATCGATGCGCTCGGGAGTATCTTCAGTGGCAAGATTGAAGGCCGCCGAAGCCGACGCTGAAAGACTCGAGAACGAGCGGCTGATCTCGTGAAGGTCCGAGTAGTTGCCGACCGAAACCCCGCCACCTCCGTGTCCCTGCCACATTTCCTGAAGCAGCATCACTCGCTCCGGGTTCTGCATAGCGAGAGGCCGCAGCAGCACAGCATCGACGATGCTGAAAATCGCCGTCGTCGCGCCAATGCCAATCGCCAAAGTCAGGACGGCAACGATCGTGAAACCGGGACTCTTGCGCAGGATGCGCAAACCATAGCGAAAATCGTGGATCAGGGGGTGCATGAATTCCTCGAACCAGGATTTGAGTGCATTGCTGGTTCCACCAATTGGTTCCACCGGGTGCAATGCGGTCAAAGACTTACGAAAAGCTTATAGGCGAAAGGCGGAAGCGGAGCGTCGGATGCGAAAAGAGCTGTCCGAATCTGAACAGGTTGAACGTCGGAGAAAACCACTACGTCCACAGAGTCTATCGCTGTCCATATCGTCCCACCCGTCTCTCCCAAGTCATTGCTCCAGCAATCGTTTTATCCCACATGAGCATGCATCAGCAGGTTGGGTCGCGTTTTTACGTTCAGACGCGTCTACATAAGTAGGAAAGATTTATAGGAGCGAATCCTTTATGAAAACGAATCTGATACTTCTGCTCTCGTTTATGCTGTCGGCTCCGCTTGTCTCACTCGCGGCAACCAAGAACAGCAAGAACATCGAGATCCAATCGGCGACGCTCGTCGCTAATCAACAGTTAAAACCCGGAACTTACAAGGTGGAGTGGACCGGAAATGGACCAAACGTGCAAGTTGCGTTTATCCAAAACAACAAGGAAGTGGTTACGGCGCCGGCGAAATTGTCACATGAGAGATTGGCGTCCAGCGTCGCCCAAAATGGACCTGCTCTCGAAACCCACGAGAATGCAAACAACGCTAGTGTTCTCGACGAAATAGACTTCAAGAACGTCGCACTGAACTTTCAGGGCACTTCAACTGGAGCGTAAGCGATTTCGAAATTCGAAAGTCTTTCATGCGACCGAGACCGATTCGGTTGAGCGAGCCCCCACTCATCCCCACTTTTTGATGGGTGGGGACGCTTTGAGATCGCCATTTTTCAGTACGAGCAGGGGCATTTGGAGTCATAATGCGCCCGACAACTCAGGGCCAGCGCCGCCGATTGTAAGGAGAATATCCATGCCCAAGGTTTCGGCCCGCAACATCACATTCAACTATGAGGAGCAAGGATCCGGCGAACCTCTGATCCTCATTCCTCACCTCGCAGCCGATCACGCCTGTTATGCGTTTCAGGTTCAGAATTACGCTGCGCATTTCACCTGCATCTCCATTGACCTAAGAGGCACTGGGGAATCCGACGATCCTGCCGGCGAGTATTCGACTGAGACGCTCGCAGACGACATAGCAGGGTTCATGCAGGCCATCGGCTTACAGAGAGCACACGTGACTGGCCTATCTATGGGAGGGGCGGTGGGGCTGTGGCTGGCAGCAAAATACCCGGCGAAAGTGCTGTCGCTCTCGGTGCACAGCTGCTGGCCCAAAACGGATCTTTTCCTGAAGACCGTACTTGAGAGCTGGCAGACCACGGCGAAGGCACTCGCCAGCGTATCTGAAACGCTCATCCAGGCGATCTTTCCGTGGTGCTTCACTCCTGAACTCTATGCCGCCAGGCCGGAGTACATTGAATCGCTCGCCGATTTTGCGCGATCGCGGCCTGCCCAGCCGGTGGAATCATTCCACAAGCAATCGAACGCGGTGATTACGCACGATGTCGAGGCACAGCTTTCGCAGATCACCGCGCCGACACAAATAACGTTCGGACGGTACGACACGGTCACCTCGATTCGGTTTGCCGATCAAATGACGAAAGCGATTCGCAATTCCGAGATTGTGATTTTCGAAGAGTGCTCACACGCACCGTTTTACGAAAAAGTCGAGGAGTTCAACGAAACGACATTGCAGTTTCTGCGGCGCCAAGCCGGAAGGACATCAGCGGCGGGAGCCGCGTAGAAACAGTGTCGAACCAGTGCACTTCTATCTCGCGACTCGCCGACCAATATGCCCGCAACCTGCCGTGTTTACGGGTTCGCCGCTATGGCAATTGGCAGCAACTAAGGAACGAGAGTCGCAGGCTGCTAATGGGCATTGCGTCAGAATGGACGCGTTGCGCTTCTCACCAGCTTGCGACAGCCTGCATGCTCTTGACTTCGCGGCGCTGGCCAATTGCTGCTTTCAGTTTGTCTAGCAGAACCTCGGGACCTTCACCCTTTACGATGTAGCTGTGAATCGCATTGCTGCGTTCCAGCAATTCTTCTCCGGTAACCAGGATCACCGGCGGACCCGGACGAATGGTTTTGATGGTTTGCGCCACGCTCAAGCCGGTGGTACCAGGCAGATAGTAGTCAAGAAGGATTGCGTCGTAATGAGAAGTAATCACCATGGCGAGCGCTTGCTCAGCGGTGTAGGCAAGGTCACAATCGAAGCCGCTGATGCCAAGCACCTTCTGGCGCATGAGGTTGAGCATCTTGTTGTCATCAATACTGAGAACTCGGGGACGTTGATGGCTCATTTCTCGAACATCCTCTCATATCGGAATGGCATCCTGTGACTCTAAACTTGCCCTACTTAATCCCTCTTAGTCCTTCGAGCTGAGTTGAGGCAAAGCTCCATCCTCATTGCTGTCTTCCCGATTCGGAAATGATCAGTGATAAAAGACGCCCAGAATCGCCCCAAAGATCGCATGCGTGACGAACACAGCGATGGGAGTGCTCACGCCATAGTTGAGCCCCATGAATCCGGGAGGCTCGAGCATCCGCGCAGAAGTTGGGCCGTGTGTTTCGCTGGCCATGCGGGGATGGATGCCGGGCAGCGCCTGCCAGCCGATCACGCAGATGAACAAGGCATGGCAGAGCCCAATCAGAGTTCCTCGATACCAGTTCGGGCCGCCCAGCATGTTCATGGCGATCACATAAAAGAAGGAGAAAGCCCAACCCATCAGGATGTGCAGTCCAATGCCCAGAGCACGCGCCCGATCGCGGTCGGGAGTGAAACCTGCGCCCAAAATGAGTGGCAGGTTTAGCCGGGTGAGGCCGAGTCCCTGGGCAATGCTCTCGGTCACCACCAGGGCAAGAGTGGCGACAAAGCCCCAGAATATCCAGTCTCCCCAATGAATCTGCATAATCATGCCGCATTCTTTGATTTGGATTCGCGCGCCTGCCGTTCGGCGATCGTCAGCGCGGTGTTAATCAGCCCGATATGGGTGAAACCTTGCGGGAAATTTCCCAGAATGTCGCCAGTCGCCGGATCGATCTCTTCTCCGTACAATCCCAGATCGTTGGCGTACTGAAGCACGCAACGAAACTCCTCCTCCGCTTCTTCCAGCGTGCCGCCGCCCAAGGCAAGAAACTCTGCCGCCCAGAAGCAGCAAATTCCGAACGCTCCTTCGCCTGGGCTTAGATCGTCGCGGTAGCGATAGAGCAATCCAGGACCGGCGCTGAGCTTCTCGCGAATTCTCGCGTAAGTGGTTTGCAGCCGTGGCGAATCTGCCGACGCGAATTCGTGTTTGGGAAAGAGCAGTAGGCTGGCATCCACTTCCCTGCCGTCATAGATGGCTGTGTAGGTCTGCAGCTCCTCATTCCAGCCTCGTGATTCGATCTCTTGCCGCATCTGGTCCCGAGTCTGCTTCACCTCGTCATATTCCAGATCTTTGAGCAAGCCGGTCTCATGCAGACGCAGCAGCTTGTTCATCGCCACCCAGCACATCAGCTTGGAGTGGGTATGATGCATATCAGGAGTGCGCGGCTCCCAGATTCCCTTATCGGGAAGCATCCAGTGCTTGCGTACGTATTTTCCCAGCCCGCGGAGCACTCTGGCACTGGCTCGGTCGATGCATTTGCTGCTCTCATCGAGCTGCGAAGTCGCCGAAATGACCTCGCCGTAGACATCGAGCTGCAGTTGGTCGCGCGCGCCATTGCCTACGCGCACCGGGCGCGACTCGCGATAACCCTGCCAGTAATCCAGTTCGCGCTCTTGCTGGGCTCGAAGTCCGTAGACGCTGTACATGACGGCAAGACGGGGCTGGGTCAGATGCGTGGAATGCAGCAGCCATTCGATGAAGGCCTCAGCCTCGTCCTTATAACCGAGGCCAAGGAATGCGGTTGCGGTCATGGAGGCGTCGCGCATCCAGCAGTATCGGTAATCCCAATTGAGATTGCCGCCCAAACGCTCCGGCAGAGAAGCGGTTGGCGCAGCGACAATCGCTCCCGATGGCGCAAAGTTGAGCAGCTTCAGCGCCAGCGCACTGCGGACGACGTATTCCCGAAATGGTCCTTCATAGGCGCAGCGATCGGACCAGCGCTTCCACCAGCCGATGGTCTGCTGCAGCGAGGCGTCGGACCACTGGCCTAACGGCGAGAGCACCGCAGGTCCGTGCTCCATGAAGACCATCGAGCAGTACTTGCGCTCGCCCGCCTTGAGTGTGTCGTTACACACGGCATAGTGGTCATCGAAGTGCCAATCTAGATCGCTGCGAAACCAAACCGCTCCTCCGCGAAACTCAACGCGAATTCCCAGGCTGCGGCTATGAGTCCATCTGCAAGAGCACTTTCCATATTTCGGAGCTGGAGCATAGATGCCGTCGAGCTTGACCTCTCCTTCTACGCACTCGATAACCCGGAGAACCTCGCGGTCGGCGATCATGTGCTGTCGCTCATATGACGTGTCATATACGGGCATGCAGTCGAGCAGGCGCAGCGTTCCGGTCCTGGTCTGAAACTCGGTTTCCAGAACGTTGGTGCCCGGAAGATATCGTCGCGTCGAGCTGTACTCGCCCGCAGGCGCAATGCGCCAAAAGCCGCCTTTTTCCGTATCGAGAATTGCCGCGAACAGTGAAGGACTGTCGAACCAGGGCCAGCAGAGCCAGTCGAGGGATCCGTGACGGGAAATCAGAGCTGCGGAACGGCAGTCGCCGATGATGCCGTAATCGTCGATTCGAGGTGCAACATCTCTGCCGTAGCGCATTCCGTTGCGGTGTGTCGATAGACCGACCTACTTAGGTGATGCAAAAGGCGACAGCTCCTGTTGGCTTACGCCAGAGTTGCTGTCGCCTGCTTGTGCGTCCGCGTTAACCGTGCGGACCCGTATTTTCATTTAGTTCTGCTTACCGCTCTTTTTGATTCGTGACCTGCAGGTCGTCGGTAACCGAGAAGACGCCCGGCACTTGATTCGCAGCCAGCTTCGCCTGAGTGTCGTCAGCCTGATTGTCGACAAAGCCCTTCAGCGTCACATGGCCATTGTCCACGATGATGTGGATCGATCCGACCGCCCCCATGAAGTAACGGTACAAACTGCTTTGGCGCGAGATTGCGCGCGCAACTTCCATGCGAATGCGATCGTCGTTGGGAGAAGGCGGCAACACCTTGATCTCATTATTTACCTTGTTCACACCTTCTACCTTCTTGACCACGTTCTCCGCGTCGCTCTTCAAGGTGGGCCGGGTCACCGAGCCGAGCAGCGTAACCGTGTCGCCGTTCACCGTGAACTCCAGATCGTCAAAGATAGAGTAGTACGGGAGCATCACCAGCTCATGACGAACCTCTTTCGCGATACGATCCTGATCAGCATTCGGACCGGGGCGCATGGCCATCTGCGCCTGCGCGTTGCCTGCATTGCCGTTCGACTGCGCCTGAGCGAATGACAATCCACCAAGCAGCAGGAAAGTTAAAACCAATCTCATAATCTTGCCTCCAGCAAAAATCTTTTTTCACCACTTTTATCCGCCTATATAGATGCTTTACTGGCGTGCACCGATGCGTGGTCAACGCGTCGTTTCACGGCGCAACTTCGCTGGAATGGCGGTGTTGCCGCGGAAACAGAACCGCTATGGTAATACGTGGTCCAACCCGCATCTGAACGGCTGCACTTCATGATGCACGTCGCAGCATGGCAATGGAACAGCAACCGCCACCGCCATCCTGTGTGTTTCCCATTTGCCAAGACCTCCGGTCGGGTTCTATCTTGGAGGGGCTGTTGCAGGCCCAATCTGGTTCTGGATCAAGGAGAGATCGGCAATGGAAACGAAGCCGGCGCAGAATATTCAGGACACTTTCCTAAATACTGCTCGTAAGGACAAGTCTCCAATCACCATCTATTTAATGAGTGGAGTGAAACTGAGCGGCCGCATTCGCTCATTCGACAAATACTCCGTCGTCCTGGAGACCAACAGTCAGGAGCAGCTCATCTTTAAGCACGCGATCTCAACTGTGGTGATCGCCCGCGGACCGCATCACATGGACCGCCCTGCAGGCGAGCATCGTCCGCCCGCTTCCGAGCGGCAGCCTGGTGCGGCACCTCACACCGAAGCTGGTCCAGGCACCGCCGCCTCGGAAGGCTGAGCTTCGGTTAGAAGTTCATCGTGGCCAGAAGTCCGTCTTTTGCGAATCGCGATGAAGCTGCAGGCGCTAACGGCGCCGAGCGCGCTTTTCTCGTCGGCATTGACCTGCGCGCGAAGCGCAGCTCTGGTCCGCCGCCGCAGGCAAAGCTCGCGCGACAAGCGTCCGAAGTTGCTCGCGGCGATGATGGCGCCGAGCCTACCAACGGCGACCGTAAGCCGCGAACTGCTCCCGAGGCATTCACCACAGAAGAGTCGATGGCGGAGTTTCGCGAACTCGCCACCAGCGCTGGAGCCGAAGTCGTTGGCGAAGTCGTGCAGCGGCGCGACAAACTCGATCCGGCAACTCTCATCGGACGCGGCAAGCTCGAAGAAATTCAGGGCGCAGTAGCCGGATCGCAAGCCGACGTCGTGCTCTTCGACCACGATCTTTCTCCTTCGCAGCAGCGCAACATCGAACGCGAGCTGGACGCGCGCGTCATCGACCGCACGCAGCTGATCCTCGACATCTTCGCTCGCCACGCGCGCACGCGTGAAGGCCAGCTTCAGGTGGAGTTGGCGCAACTCGAATATCTGCTGCCGCGCCTCGCCGGACGCGGCGTGGAAATGTCTCAACTCGGCGGCGGCATCGGCACACGCGGGCCCGGTGAAACGCAGCTCGAAACCGATCGCCGCAAAATCTACCGCCGCATGCGCCACGTGCAGCAGCAGCTTGAGAACGTTCGCCGCATTCGCGCACAGCAGCGGCAGCGCCGCGAATCCGTTCCGGTGGAAACGGTTGCGCTGGTCGGCTATACCAATGCGGGAAAATCGACGCTCTTCAACGCACTGACCAAGGCCGGGGTGCTGGCCTCTTCGCGCATGTTCGCGACGCTCGATCCCACGCTGCGCTCGATCACTCTGCCATCGAAACGCAAAGTCCTGCTCTCTGACACGGTAGGGTTCATCCGCAATCTACCGCACACGCTCGTGACTTCGTTTCGTGCCACTCTCGAGGAAGTGCAGCGCGCGTCACTGGTTCTGCACGTTTCCGACGCAACCAGCCCCAATGCCGCCGAACAGCAGGAACAAGTCGAGAAAGTACTTGCAGAACTAGAGGCGCAAGAAAAACCAACCATTCAGGTGCTGAACAAGATTGACCTGCTATCCAGCAAAGAGCGCGAGTCGCTTTCCGCCGGCGAGAACATCGTTCAGGTCTCCGCGATGAAAGGCGACGGCTTGGAAAATCTGCTGGAACGAATCGATGCAATCCTGACCGCCGATCCGTTAGGCAAAATGACAGTGAGCATTCCTCAAAGCGAAGGCAAGCTGCTGGCAACGATCGAAGCCCGAGGCAAAATCCTGAATCGGGAATTTAGACGCGACCGCGTGGACCTGACGGTCGAAGGGCCGGAATCACTGCTGCGCAATCTCGAACGGTTTCGCGTTGGGATAGCAAATCAATTCACCACGGAGCCACGGAGGACACGGAGAAAGGCTTAGTAGAGCTGTTTCAAGTTTCAGGTTTCAAAGTTTCGGCAAAGCCAGTCCTCCACACAGATGGCTGTACTGGCTTGGCCGAAACCTGAAACTCGAAACCGGAAACTTTTTTGAGCTGTTTCAAGTTTCAGGTTTCAAGTTTCGGCAAAGCCAGTCCTTGTCACTATGGCTCGAGCTGGCTTTGCCGAAACCCGACACGGGAAACTCGGAAACGCTTTTTTGTATTTCTCTGTGCCTCTGTGTCTCCGTGGTGAATCAGTCTGTTGTGCCGGAAATTAAATAGGCCCCCGACTAGGATGCGGTGACATTCCAAGCCGAGAGCCCATTCGATCCTGAATCGGATCGGAGGTGATACTTCAAGTGTCCGCCCATCCCAAGGACGTGTCAAGGATAGTCGAGAGCTGCGCGCGGACTATTTTTACTTAGATTCGAGTTGCGAAATCCTCAGCCTGCATGGCACGGACGCGTCCGTAAAAAGGCGTTTCAAGTTTCACGTTTCAAGGTTTTCGGCAAAGCCAGTTCTCACCTGAATCGCCGCGCTTGGCTTTGCCGAAACCCGAAACTCGAAACCCGAAACGCGTTTCTGTCTTTTTGGCCGAATGCTGGCTGCCGAATGCCGAGTGCCGCTCTCCCTGTTTGACCCATTTCCTCGTAGCACGTTAAACTAGTTGGGTTTGTCTGTCCTAGTTGTCCTCGTCTGAGGACCCGTAGCCCTCTTCTGAGCGGCTGGTAGGAATCAGCAAGCAACTTTTCTCGACAGAAGGAACAGCCTATGTACGCGGTTATCCGCGCCGGGGGAAAGCAGTTTCGCGTCGCACCCGGAGACGTGATCAGGGTCGACCAGAAGGCGGCAGAGAACGGCAACATCGAGTTTACTGACGTGCTGGCAGTTTCCGGAGAGCCGGGCGCGCTCGTGCGTCCGCAGAGTGGCGCGCGCGTCGTGGGCAGCGTTGTGGAAGAAGGACGCGGCGACAAGATCCTCGTCTTCCACTTCAAACGCAAGAAGCAATACAAGAAGCTGCAAGGACATCGCCAGCCCTTTACCGCCGTCCGCATCACTGAGATCGCCTTTGACGGCCAGAAGTTCACCGCTCCCGATCAGCCGGCAAAGCCCAAAAAGGAAAAGAAAGAAATGGCCAGCAAGCAGACCGAGCAGAAAGCAGAAAAGAAGGGTCGCACCGGAGCCGAAGGGAAAGCGTCAAAGAGCAGCAAAGGTCGTACCGATAAGGGCACTGCAAGGGCGGCGAAGAAACCGGCAAAGAAGAAGTAACAGAACCACCTGCGGTAGCGGGTGGCGCAGTTTAGTGAGTTCCAAGAGAAATTACATATGGCACACAAAAAAGGACTAGGCAGTTCCAAAAACGGCCGCGACTCAAATGCACAGCGGCTCGGAGTAAAAGCATTTGGCGGCCAGCTCGTAACTGGCGGATCGATCATCGTCCGCCAACGCGGCACGCGTCTCAAACCCGGCAAGAACGTAGGCCGCGGCAAAGACGACACGCTCTTTGCAAAGGTGGATGGAGTAATCCGCTTCGTAGATCGCGGCAACATGGGCCGCTTCGTGCATGTTGAACCAGCTGTTAGCTCCTAGCTGCTGGCTCCTAGCTTTGCATGGGCGTTGTTCGCCGTATGTAATGCAAGAGGATCGTGGAAGGCGAATTAAGACTTGAAAAGCCCCGCATCGCGGGGCTTTTTGCTGGAATCAGAAGTAATGGTGTCTGGAACCGAGTTGCGAGGCTTAGAAGCTTAGCGGCTCAGCAGCTCAGAAGCTGATGTTTATTGATGAAGCCAAAATTCGCGTAAAGGCCGGAGACGGCGGCAACGGCTGCATGGCCTTTCGCCGGGAGAAGTTCGTCCCGCGCGGCGGACCATCCGGCGGCGACGGCGGGCGCGGTGGCGACGTCCTCATGGAATCGAGCGAGCGCCACAATACGCTCGTGCATTTCCGCTTCAATCCCGAATACAACGCCGAGCGCGGACGGCACGGTGAAGGCTCGAACCGCACTGGAGCCGAAGGGCAGGATGTGGTCCTCAAAGTTCCCGTGGGCACCATCCTCTACGACGCCGAGACCGGCGAGCGCATCCACGATTTTTCTCATGCCGATGAACGCATCGTCATCGCCAAAGGCGGACGCGGCGGGCGCGGCAACCAGCACTTTGCGACGCCCACGCACCAAGCGCCGCGCGAACACGAGCTTGGGCGTCCGGGAGAAGAACGCAGCTATCGCTTGGAGCTAAAGCTCCTCGCGGATGTCGGTCTGGTCGGCTATCCCAATGCGGGAAAGTCAACTTTGATCTCGCGCATTTCGGCGGCTCGTCCCAAAATCGCCGATTATCCATTTACCACTTTGGAACCGAACTTGGGGGTCGTGACCACCGGCGAGGCGCCCGACGAGTACAGTTACGTTGTGGCCGATATTCCCGGGCTGATTGAAGGAGCCAGTGCCGGACACGGACTCGGTACCCAGTTTCTGCGGCACATCGAGCGCACGCGGCTGTTGCTGCACGTCATCGATGTTTCCGACGCGAGCGGACGTCCCGATCCCACACAGGATTTCAAAGTCATCATGAACGAACTCGAAACCTGGGGCACGGGTCTGGAGCAGAAGCCGATGATCGTCGTGGCTTCAAAGATCGATGTAGCGAACGCGGAGAAACTAGCCAAACTGAAGCGCTTCGCCTCGCGTCGCAAGCTGCCTTTTATGGCGATCTCGGCTGTGACCGGAGAAGGCATCGAAAAGCTCAAGTACACTGTGGCTGAGCGGGTGCGCGAGATTCGTGCCAATGCGCCCGAAACGCCGGCAGACGACACGCAGTCACTTCCCGCATAGGCGTGCAGGTATTACGCTGGTAACTTGTTGCGGCAAATAATCCGGCAAACGCCGGGCGGGCAGGGGCATCCTATGATGGGATGTCGAAGATACACGCGAGAAGGCTCGAAATCGTTCAGCCCGCAGGTCCTGAGACGGTGGTAGAGGAAGACGATATTCAAATGAATCTAAGCATCCGTCGCCCATTAATGATCCTGATGTGGACCAGTTTGGGAATCGGCATCGTAGCCGGCGCCCTATATCTCGGCAACGAACTGCGCAAAAAACGCCTCGCCAACCGCACTCCTTACGACAGCTACAGCCATGCCGGGGAAGAGATGTTCAACGGGACGGAATACGGAGTGGGGATTTGAACAGCAGCTCCTAGCTGCTGAGCTTCTAAGCTGCTAAGCTAAGAGCCCGAAGGGCGACATTCCCCTAGCCCACGCGCGTCAAGCCGTGGGTCGAACAAAAAAGGCAATGGACCCCGGGCAATGGACCCCGTAGGACGGCATCGGTTTCATTTCGGGAATGTCTACACACGCATTGCCGCCAACTCCCGCAAGCTCTCCCCGCTGATCCGCACATCCAGCCACTCGCGCATGACCTTCGCTCCGAGCCTCTCGTAAAAATCGATCGCGGGCTGATTCCAATCGAGCACCTGCCAGCGCATTCCATAGCAGTTCTCGCGCACCCCGGTCTGCGCCAGATGAACGAGTAGCGCCTTCCCAATTCCCTTCCCGCGCAGCTCCGGTTTGACGAAAAGATCTTCGAGATACAAACCCGCCTTCCCCAACCAGGTCGAGTAATGAAAGAAGTAGAAGGCAAACCCCGCAGGCTCTCCATCCCACTCCGCGATCACGCAATAGAATCTCGGATTCTCAGAGAACCCATCGCGAACAATGTCAGCCTCCCTCGCAACGACCGCATCAGGCGCACGCTCGTATTCGGCGAGACCGCGAATGAGTTCGAGAATCAAAGCTGCATCATCGCGAGTGCCAGGACGAATGTTCAGCATGGATTGAGAATATGTCGGTCTGGGCGGATCCGTAAAAAAGGGGTTGGCCGAGCAGAATGATTGGTCGGGACGGGCAGATTTGAACTGCCGACCCCTCGCACCCCAAGCGAGTGCTCTACCAGGCTGAGCCACGTCCCGACGTGAGAAGGAAGGAATCCCGTGCAGAGGGATTGGGGTAGCTCCATGATACTACAGCCCTTCCTGTACTCCAGCCGATTCAGTCCCGTAGAATCGAGCTTTCATCCAAATCATGCTCGCACGCGCTCTGCTGGCCATTGCCATTTTCGGAACGGTGACCTCGACGGCGTATCTGCTTCTGGTTATCGCAGGCGTTTTGCGCTTTGCCAAGCGCCGGCGCGAGTTGGTCCAAGCTCCGGCTTACACCCCGCCGGTCAGTGTGCTCAAGCCTGTACACGGCAACGAGCCGAACCTGCGTGAGAACCTTGAGACCTTCTTTCGCCAGGATTATCCCGATTTTGAACTGATCTTCTGTGCGCGTCGCGACGACGATCCAGCGCTGCAAATTGCGGGCCAGCTCTCGGAGAAATATCCGGCGGTGAAGGTCCGCTTCATGACCAGCGGCGAACCTCCGTGGACCAACGCCAAGCTCTATTCATTGGAGAAGATGTGGAAGCAGGCAGCGCACGATCTGCTCGTGATCAGCGACAGCGATGTGCGCGTCGCGCCGGACTATCTGCGCGAGATCATCAAGCCATTTGCGAATTCCAAAGTAGGAATGACGACCTGCATCTTCCGCGGCTTACCGGCTGGTGGATTCTGGACCGATCTCGAAGCACTGGGTTATTCGGTGGAAATGACGTCCGGCGTAGTCGTGGCCGACATGCTTGAAGGGATGAAATTCGCTCTCGGCCCCACGATGGTGGTACGCCGCCAGTGCGTGGAAGCGCTGAATGGTTTCGGCTTCATGGACGATTATTGCGCCGACGACTACATCCTGGGCAACCGCGTTGCCGAATCGGGAATGGAGGTCGTCCTCTCCCACCACAGCATCGACCATATGGTCTTCCATCATTCTTTCCTGTCGTCCATGCGCCACCAGGTACGCTGGATGCGGAGCACGCGATTTTCACGACCGAAAGGCCATCTCGGGACAGTGCTGACGTATGCGATGCCGTTCGGTATTCTCGGATTTCTCGCAGGTCTGGTGAGCGGACACACCAAAGTGGGAATCAGCCTGCTCGCCGCTGCATTCCTGAATCGCGTCATCCAGTCAGTTCTAGCCGGTTACGTCGTCGCCGGAGATCACAAAGCGCTAACTGGCGCTTGGCTGTATCCGGTACGGGACCTGCTCGGAGCTTTTCTCTGGGTCGGCAGCTATGTCAGCGCGAAAATCGATTGGCGGGGTGAGGAATATAAGCTGACTACAGGCGGAAAGATGCTACGCGATCACATACCAAAAGTGAACAACAAGGTTACGATTGAAGCATCGTGACGTGATTTGAGAATTATCAACTTCGCCGACCGCGGTCCTACAGGCTGAACCAATGTTCGCGGCCTATGCTATTCAACACACTTGATCCTAACCACTGCGAGCAGCGCGTCGTACTATCTCTCATCCACCTGGATCACCTGAATGGAATATGCCGGCGCGTTATAGCGCAACGTGTTCCCGACATTCCGGAGAGTGCTCTGGACCGGCACGACGTTTTGCGGCTGCTCAATGGTGTTGGTTGCTTGGGTGCTGGCCGCTTTCAACAGCACTAGTCTCCCATTTCGGGCAAGATTGCCGCCTTCGAAGCTGATATCGACACTCTCGGGAACCGAGGCGGCATTGACGAGTTTTAGGTAGGTCCGCTTGCTTGCCGTGTCTTTCGTGACTGAATAGAAGAGCTTCGGTCCGCCGCCCTGGAGCTGCGAATCGAGGATTGCGTCGCCGACGTAGCTCCCGAACATTACTTGCGCGTAATAGCTGGGTGAACCGTAGCTGCACAGAGCATCGTAGCCGATGAGATCAGTCTCCCACTGCATCCCCCCGGGATTTACGTTCACCAACAGCGGCGCATACGACGCCATGATGATGATGTCGCTATTGCGCTCCATGCCTGTCATCCAGGCAGCATCGCCAAGCGCGGCGCCGAAGTTGGGAGTGGGAGTACCCTCGCGCGTGGCCCACTCGCCGACGAAGATCTTCGGACCGTTGCGGTCGGTTTTGTCGTAATGCGCGGTGTCGTGGAAGAACTCGGTCGCACGCCTGTAGAAGTGGTCATCGATTACGTCCGGACGGATGCTCTTCACCGGCGTGGTCGCGATGATCTGCAGCTGGGGATATTTAGCCTTGATCGCCTTGTAAAACTGCTCGTAACGTCCGTCGTAGCTGCCGGAGCGATCAAACTGATCTTCGTTGCCGACCTCCACATAAGTTAACTTGAACGGCTGCGGGTGGCCGTTCTTCGCCCGTACTGCGCCCCATTGTGTATCGCTTCCTCCGGTAACGTATTCGATTTCGTCGAGTGCGTCCTGCACGTAGGGCTCGAGATCGGGACCGGGATTCACGTGCTCTTGCGCCAGAGAGTATCCCGCATAAACGGCGAGCACCGGCTGCATCTTCAGGTCTTCACACCATTCGAGGAACTCGAGCAGACCCATACCGTCGGAGGAGTAGTAACGCCATGGGCTCGGATGACCTGGACGGTCGACCAGAGGCCCGATTGTCTTCTTCCACTGGAAGCGATCGGCAATGTGATCGCCTTCAAGATAGTTCCCGCCCGGAAAACGCAAAAACGCGGGATGCATGGCCGCCAGCTTTTCCATTAGATCTACCCGATTGCCGTTTGGCGTGTTCTCGTAGGTGGGCGGAAACAACGAGACCAAATTGAGCCACAGCGTCCCCGGGTGGCCGACAGTCAACTCCAAGTGATTTTCCGACGACGTTGGCACGGTTCCTGTACGAAGCGAGTACTGGTACTGTTTCCAATCAGTCGTCGGGCCAGATATGTTTGCCGAGGCGAGCGTCTTATCGTCCGCGTTGCTCACGAGCTTCACTGTGATCGGGCCAAGTGAAGGCGAATCCGCTTTCGCGTACAGAGAGCCGCTGTAGGTCGTGTTCGGCTTGACCGCCATGCCCCAATATCCCTGGTTGAGCACGCCCGCCTGATTCTGCATGTCGGCCTGCGTCACCTCCACCTTCAGGCTTTCTGGCAGAGCTGTGCTGGGGCCTGTCGATTTATCTAGTTCCATCTTCGCCTGGGCGTTGCCGCCTTCCACCAAATACCAATACAGGATGCCGGACCAATTGCCGCGGAATGTGCGGTTGCGCACCATCTCGGCGTAGAGACCGCCGTCATAGGAGTAATTGATCTCTTCGGTCATGAGGCCGTAGAGAGTCGGGCTGACCTTGCCAGCGGGTTTATCGAGATGGACAGTCAGCGTGGCCTGCTGACCGTAGGCAATGGATGAAAGAAGAAGACTTAAACTGCCGATGTATCGAGCAATCGTTTTCGCGTGCATCTGCAAAGCGCCTTTGTGTTGGAATCGAGCTTTTGTCGCAAACAACGGAAGGATTGACGGCAGAAAAAACGTCGAGAGGAATATACCTGCTAGAAAACGTTTGCTCAAGGCAGAACCGCCGACGCTAGCCGGTGGGCCGGAGATGGCCGGATGGCCAGCTCCGGGAACGACGACGCCGCAATCAAATTAAAGAACGCAGGCGCAAAAAAAAGCCCTACCGGCTACCGCGGGCGGTTCTGTTCTGGTCGGGTTACGCAAATGTTCGCCTTCGGTTAAGAACATCGGCTTAGTTACTCACGACCACTCGTTCGCTAACGTTGTGAGTTGTGTCTCGATTTCTGCTGATTGCAGCCGTAGCTTGCTGCCTTGCCGGATGTGGAGGAGCGAGCGGCTCATCGGCGGTGCTCAACGCAGTTCTTCCGGTTATCTCGGCTGCGAACACACCTACGCCCCTGGGCCCTCCTCCTGCTGCGGGAACTTACAGCAATCCGCTGCAAATCTCGCTGGGAGACGGCACGGCGATGGAAAGCTGTCCGGATCCCTCGATCATCCACGGTCAGCAGCCCGGGGATTCGAATTGGTACATGTACTGCACCAACGAGGTCTTCCACGACAATTCCCCGCTCCATCTCATTCCCATTTCGAAATCGCAGGATCTGGTGAATTGGACTTACGTCGGCGACGTGTTCGCACAAGCACCGTCGTGGGTCGCACCCGATGGAGGGCTGTGGGCACCTGAGATTCAGTACTTCAATGGGCAGTACTACCTCTACTACGCCGTTTCCGATGCGATGGTAGCGGGCGGAGGCAGCGCGATTTTTGTCGCCACCAGCAGCAGCCCTGTGGGCCCGTGGAGCGCAAGCAGCACTCCGGTCGTTGAGCCCACTTCCGAGAGAAAAACTATTGATCCGGCCGTAATTCAGGATGACAGCGGTCAGCGCTACATCTTCTATGGCACGTACGAGGGCGGGATCGCAGCCAGAGCTTTGTCGGCCGACGGCGTCAGTTCGCTGCCCGCGACGCAGATTCAAATCACCACTGCAGATCGGTATGAGGGCGCGTACGTAGTAAAGCGCAACGGCTACTACTACCTGTTTGCGTCAGCGAGCGACTGCTGTCGCGGTCCGCTCACAGGATATGCCGTGTTTGCCGGAAGATCAGAGAACGTACTCGGCCCATATGTCGACGAAGGCGGAGGTTCGCTGCTCGACTCGCGCGTGGGCGGCACGCCGGTGCTCAACATGAACGGCAATCGCTTCGTCGGACCCGGGCACAACGCGCTTTTCACTGATGCTTCCGGACAGGACTGGATGCTCTACCATGCTGTCGACCTGAACCGGCCATATTTCGCAAATGGCTGGACGCGCCGACCCGTGTTGATGGACGCAGTTGACTGGGTGGACGGGTGGCCGCGCGTGCGTAACGGCGCCGGGCCTTCGGATTCGGTGCAACAGGCACCCATCGTAAGTGCAGGCGCTCCTAACCCGCACGTCACGCCGCCCGCTCCGTTCGATACACCGGGGGCTGCGATCGTTTCCCTTTCGGATGACTTTTCTGGATCAGCGCTCTCTGCACAGTGGAACTGGATTCGCCCTTCGTTGCTAAGCGGTTATGGCGTCGCGAATGGCATGTTCCGTTTTGATACCCAGCCGGGAGCGCTTTACGTTGGCAGTAACAACGTTTCGATTCTCACCGAGCCTGCGCCCGCCAATGATTGCATTGTCGAAATCAAACTCTCCACGACCGTGCCGCTCACCGGCGATGACAGCTTCGTGCAGGGTGGCGTGCTGATTTATGGCGATGACAACAACTATGTCAAGCTGGTTAATGTAGCCATCGGCAATACGCGGCAGATTGAATTTGGAAAACAGACAAACAACCTGCCGGCGGGATATCCGCAGTACGGAAGCACGCTGCTCTCCTCTCCATCAGACTCGACGTACCTGCGAATTGCAAAACGATCGAATCCGTCCGGCGGGGAGACCTACACGGCCTACTCCAGTCATGACGGCGTAAACTGGCAGCGCGGCGCTACGTGGACCCATGCGCTCGGCCCATCTGCAAAGATCGGTTTGGTCTCTATGAACGGAGCGGGATTCTCGACGTATTTTGACTATGTGCATGTGAGCACGTTGCAATGAGCTTCTGCAACCGGGGCTGACACGAAGCACACTGAGGTTAACGAAGGTCACGACAAGCTTCGTGAACATCGTGTTAAGTCCTTCTTCAAAGCTCAGAAATTGATTCTCACGATTGCTGGATGAATCTCCCACAACGTCTTCACGCGATCTGAACCTCGGGCGGACCACACTGTGTGCGCCTGATCGCGAAAAGCAGCGCCTTCTACTTCCACCGATAAAGGCGGCGAGAGTTCCTGATTCAAGTCGGTAAGCGTGAAACCACGATGTTGTAAATCCACGTACATCTTTGTACGAGCGGCGCAGTAAGTGGATGTGCCTGGAGTCTCCACGATCATACGAGGAGCGTTCTTATCTGGTTGCTCGGAGATCTCGACGTGGAGATCGCAATCGCCTTTTCTTAAAAATATTGTCTGCATATAGGCATGGCGGATGCGGTACATCTTCAGTTCCGGGCCGCTGCGCGGGGTGCGCGGATCGGGCTCGGGTCCTTCCGGCCAGCCGAGGATTGCAGCGACCGTTGTATCTTCAGGCTCGCGTGCCGGAAGCGATTCGTTCTTGTACTCGATCCGCCAGTCGTCTTTCGTAATATCTATGGGCTCGCAGTGGCAGAGAAGAGTGGTGCTGATGGGGGTGCCTTTACGATTCCCCGGGCGCGCAGGATCGTTGCATGCCACAAGACTCAACACTCCGGCAAAAGACACGAGATAGAGCGCGAACGTTCTCCACATCAGATAATGCGCAATTGAAGCACACGTGTGGGAGCGAAACGGGATCGTGGTGACAAACGAAACAGAATCATGGAAAACTCTTAATGCGGACTGGTGCTGGCTTAAGGGAATCTTCGCGCGGGGCACGGGACTCTTGCACCGGCTCGTCAGATAGCAGGCGGGCAGCAAGTCTTAATGCCGCCAACTCCTGGTTGATACGGGCTAACTCTGATTCCTTCTCGCGAATGACGTCGTTGATATCTCTCATCGTGATGTATTTTTATCGAGCGGAGCGCCATCGTTGGGGGATCGCAGCAAGTTCACGTGTGTGCTGACCAGCGCCAGATCGATGCGCAAGCAGCCAGTCAGAGGCACGACGCAATCCTTCGGATATTTGCTCGCGGGTCATTGAGGCTTCGAGCTGCTCCTGCTCATCGCGAGCACGAATATCTCCGGCTGCCTGTGCCAAAGTAAACCATGAGTAGGCCGCCACGAGATCACGGTGTACTCCTGTACCCTGCGCGTACATTTTCCCTACATTGAAGCGGATCTCCGCGATCTGAAATTGCGAAAGCCTATGCGAGAGTCGAACCGCGCGATCTTTGGCTTCGAGGTCTCCGTTGGAGCCGGCAATGATGTACCAGACGCATGCTTTGAGCGAGTCGCGCAGGAGCCCATCACCTCTTTCATATCGAGCAGCCAACAGCCTTTGCGCGCCGACGTTGCCCGAGTTTGCCCGTTGGCGCAGGTCCTGCAATTTGGAATTGTCCGCGTTTAGGTTGCTGATGAAATTGGCGTCTTCCCCCTCGCCAGCGTGCAACGCCTGTTGTGCAGTCTCTAGTACTTGCTGGTGCGGGACTGACGTTTTGGAGCGAGCAGTTCGCGGGAGAATGGTGACCATCGTGAAGGCGCAACCTGTAAGCGCGGCAATCGAAATGGGACGGGCATATGCCAGAAAACCACCAAGCCAAGATCGATACTCGGAGGAAGCTCTCGCTAACTCGCCACTTTCGAGCTTCGGAGCTTCGAATCCGAACTCAATGTGTTCCGAAGCGCGAGCTGAAACATTCGGCGAAGTTTTAAAAAGACATTCAATCCTTGCGGCTTCAGTTCGAAGGCGCTCGATTAGGGACAATTCAAATCGGCCGGCGACATCGGAGAATGCGCCCAGGAGGCCGACACATCTCGAGTGTCGCCTCAGAGGAATTGAAAGAATGGAACGAATGCGGAGTCGCGCGCAAAGCTCAGCCGAGAGCATTGGATCGATGGCAGTGTCGTTCGAGAGCTGCAGCCGATTCTGACGAACGCATGCTGCGCAAATCCCCTGCTCTACACTGAGTTTCGTTCCAATGGGGGGAGCGGCAGGACCGCTGCTAGCGACGCACACAATTTCATCACTGTCGTGTTCGGCTACAGCAATGGCCAAAGAGAGGTTTAGTTCCTCGTGGAGTTGTGCTGCGATGTTCTGAACAGTCCCGTGGGCCTCAGCCGAACCAGCCAGGCCTCCGAGAACGTTGTACCAAATTGGGACTCGCTCCGCCATTTCAGAATCCCACGCCTTACTTTTCGAGTATAGGGAGGGATTCTGAATTTGGCTACAACGTTGATAGGCTTTTTCGCGCGTTGTACAGCAGGTCTGTGGATTGCGGCGGGCTTATTGCCTTCATTGAATGCCCTCACGTCAGCTATTCTCGCGGTCAGAATCAGTACGTTAGTTACCATCGATATGCGGGAGAAGCTGCCATGGGCAAGTCTCGCCCTAGAATGCTGCCATGCAGCTTGCCGAAATTGAATGGCAACCAGTCTCACGAATCGAGTTCTATGGCTGGCTAAGCTTTTACGGACTGCTTCTGTTCTATCTGGGCGGGAATTTCGGACAGCTTACTTTGCTCGACAACGTCCACCTGCCGATTCACGAAGGTGGGCATCTTTTCTTCAGCTACTTCGGTGACACGCTGCACCTCTGGGGAGGAACCATCTTTCAGTTGCTGGTTCCCGCGCTGCTCGCCGGGTACTTCGCCACCCGCCAGCAAATTCCGGGAACAGCATTCTGCGTTTTCGCCTTTTTTCACAGCCTCAACGGCGTCGCCACTTACATGAGCGATGCTATTGCTCGAGCGTTGCCGCTGGTCACCGTTGGCGCTGTAGCAGACGAATCCGACCACGATTGGTACAACATTTTCATGCGGCTGGGCATACTGCCCCACGCCCTTCAGATAGGATCGGCGACGCGGTTTGTTGCTTGGTGTGGAATGCTTGCGACGGTCGCGTGGTTCGCCTGGCGCTATCGCGTCCAGATGCGCGAACAGGCTTTAGCAGCGAGCGCAAGTTGATTCCGTTCACCACGTCTTCCATCACAGGCGCGTTTCTTTATATTTCTGAGGTACACGCCAGCACGCATTGCTGATACAGAACCTCTCCAAAGTTTTGCGCTATTCCCAAATTGGAGTTGGATCTGCCTTGTTCGCCTCGATGGGGTATTTCTTGTTTGCAGAGCGTCGAAAGGTAGCTTCGAATCTTTCCTTTTGCGCTACTTTTCGCACTTTGTCCTATACGGCAATTGCGCCCCAACCGCCTGACGGGCAAGTCGGTATTCTGCGAAGGGGGTTCCTCAGGCGTACATACCCCAAACAAAGATGGCATCCGCATTGCGGATGCCATGAATTCGAGGGGGTGTTTATGCAGAAACCAATTCTGTTGTTCCGGTGGCGAGTTTCTTTTCCTGCTCGGCCAGTTTTTCCGGAAGATTTACAACTTTAATGTCTTTTGCCAAGCCAAAAATCTTAAGCATCCGGATGCCCAGATAGTTCAAATCTATTTCGTACCACGCGAGTCCATGTCGGGCCGAAATGGGATGCGCATGATGATTGTTGTGCCATCCTTCACCGAAGGTTACCATCGCAACCCACCAGTTGTTCGTGGAGTCGTCTTTCGTGATGAAGCGACGGCTGCCCCACATGTGCGTGGCGGAATTCACAAGCCAAGTGGCGTGTAATCCAACGGTCACGCGGAAGAAGATACCCCACAAGAGGTAGCTCCATCCACCCAGTGCGAGCAGGATTATGCCCAACGTGGTGAGCGGGACCCAGTGCCACTTTGAAAGCCAAACATGGAATTTATCGCGGCGGAGATCGGGAGTGTATCGTTCCAATTCGGGATTGCCGTGGTGCAGGACCTCGCCACTGAGGATCCATCCCATGTGCGCCCACCAGCCGCCATCACGCGGGCTATGGGGATCCCCTTCGCGGTCGCTGGTCTGGTGATGGATGCGGTGCGTGCCTACCCAGAAGATCGGTCCGCCTTCAAGTGCAAGAGTCGCGCACACGGTAAGAAAATATTCGAACCATTTTGGAACTTTGTAACCACGATGCGTCAGCAGGCGATGGTAGCCCATTCCAATTCCGAAACTGAGCGAGAAATACCAAAGAATAGCGGTGACCAGCAGTGCCTTCCATGAAAACATGAACAGCGCAGCGATGGCTCCGGCATGGAACACAGCCATGATGAATGCTGTGTACCAGTTGATCTTTCCGCGCTTGGCGGTATAGACCTGCGTAACCGCAGGCTGACTGAGACTGTCAGGTGTAATGATTGCGCTCATAGTCTCCGTTCGATTTACCTTTAGCTCCGTATTTCACGATAGCAACAGCGCGCCGCTGAGTGTGTAATAGTTGTGTAATACCAGTTGCGAGCTATTACCAACGTAATGAATCGCGCTCGCGCGAGAGTTGCACGACGAAAGTAACGGCGCGATTGCAACGAGCAGCTCGTCTCCTGCATCCTATTTTTTCCTTACTCCCACACCGGACGCGAGGAAGAAGGTATCTCTCAGCTGCGCAAAGACGCATTGCGAGCTGCTCTGCTTGCACTGAGCACGATCACGTGCCTTGCCCAGAGCACCGCACCGGCGCCAAACCTGGCGACGCCGGATCCTCAACAGGTCCTCAGTTATCTCAATCAATCCATCGATTGGTACCGTCATCTCGCCGTCGAAGAAGACAGTGCGACCGACGCGACGGATACGCTGTTCGTCAATGACGATCGGCAGATGGCAAACCAGATCGTTCGGCTCTCGTTCGATTTCGGACGCGCTGCTGCTCAGCTCGCAAGTGCACAAGCTGCGCCTGAAATATCCCAGAACACGGCCAGCTCTCGTTTCCAAAATCTGATGCGCATTGCCACGCAGACTGACGACACGATCCGTCAGACTCAGGCAGAGATTGAGCAGACGCGGAACGAGCTCGACAAAGCGCGGCCGTCAGCGCGACCGAAGCTGCAGGCGACGATCGATGAGCTGCAATCGGAACTGGCTCTGGCGCAAGCTCGAAGCGACGCCGTTCACAATATTCTGCAATTCTCGAATGCCGGCTCTTCGGGTACATCGAGCGGCAACCTTCTTGCGAAAGTGCAGGAGCTGCAGCGCTCCGTGCCGGAGATTACGCTCAGCAGTGCGACTCCTGCATCTGCAAATTCCGACAACCAGAGCAAATCCGGCAGCGGCTCATCCTCATCGAGCAACAATGCGTCGGCCGCACCGCGCCGCGAACAGCCCTCGGGATTGTTAGCGCTGATTACCGACGTCTTCGCGCTTACGCGCAAGATTCACAGCATCGACGACAGCATTCGCGCGAGCGATGCCTTTGCGCAAACCGCGCAGGACTTGCGCACACCGCTGTCAAAGAACATCGCTCCCCTGGTTCAGCGAGGAAATGAACTCGCGCAGGCAGCCGATACCAGCGACGTCGGCGGGCTGAAACAGCAAAAGCGTGAACTCGACGCCCTCACGGCGCAATTTAAGCAGAATTCCAGTTTGGTACTGCCCCTCAGCAAACAGGCGGTGCTGCTTGATCTTTATAAGAGCAATCTGGCCCGCTGGCGTAACGCCGTGAAGGCGCAATACCAGATGGATGTGAAGAACCTCGGTGTCCGCCTGCTGGTGCTGGCGCTGGTGGTTGTCACATTCATAGTTTTGGGCGAGGTCTGGAAACGGGCAACATTTCGCTACGTCCACGACTTCCGCCGACGCTATCAGTTCCTTTTGTTGCGCCGAATCCTCCTCTGGCTCGTGATCGGAATTACGATTGCCTTCGCGCTTGCCACTGAAATCGGGTCCCTCGCAACCTTTGCTGGATTAATTACCGCCGGGATTGCCGTGGCTTTGCAGAACGTCATCCTTGCAATCGCAGGCTACTTCTTCTTAATAGGTCGCTATGGCGTCCGCGTCGGAGATCGAGTGCAGATCTCCGGAGTCACCGGAGATGTGATTGACATCGGCCTTGTCCGCCTGCACCTCATGGAAATGGGAGGAAGCGGAAACTACATTCAGCCCACCGGACGCGTGGTCGTGTTTTCCAATTCGATCGTCTTCCAGCCCACTGCGAGTTTCTACAAGCAGGCCCCGGGAACAAACTTCATCTGGCACGAGGTCTCGCTCACACTCGCTCCCGACAGTGATATCAAGCTGGCGGAATCGCGAATTCTCGGAGCCGTCGAAAAGGTATACGCCGGATATCGTGAGCGCATCGAGCAAGAGCATCGCCAGATGCAGAACCTGCTCAACGTGCGGGCGGCAACTCCAAAACCTGTGAGCCGCCTGCGACTCGCGCAAGCCGGGCTTGAAGTTGTCATCCGATATCCCGTCGAACTCGACAATGCGGCGGAGATCGACGACCACATCACTCGCGAAGTTCTGGCCGCGCTGGCGAAATCTCCACGCTTGAAATTGGTCGGTTCGGGAACACCGAACATTCAAGCAGTTTCAACTTCGCCGGTATCTGGTGAACCGCATGAGGTGAAGGCGGAGAGTGACGGAAAGCAGTAAAGCGGGGGTGACGGGTAGGCACAGGCTGCCACTTTCCCCACGTTCTGCGCTCTTTCCGGAGAGCTAGTGTCCTCGCAAGCGACCCGACTAGAATTGCCCGCATGAAACTTCATGAGCTTGCGCAACGGCTCGGCGGACGGCTGGAAAACGCTTCGTCAGACGTCGATATCACAGGAGTGGCGGGAATCGAAGAAGCATCCGCGGGACAGGCGACCTTCGTGGCCAATCCGAAATATGCAGCAGCGGCCCGATCCACTGCGGCGTCGCTCATCATCGTGGGAAGCGACTTTCCTCCCCTCTCACGTCCGCTGCTTCGACATGAGAATCCATATCTCGCCTTTGCTCGCACCATCGAGTTCTTTTATTCGACACCGATGCGCCAACCGGGCATTCACAAGACCGCCGTCATCGATGCGAGCGCCAAGATCGGAAAAGGGGCTTCCATCGGACCTTATGTGGTGATTGAGCCAGGCGCTGAGATCGGCGATAACTGCACGCTGCTCGCCCATGTGGTCATCTACGCGGGCGCTCGCATCGGAGACAATTTTTTCGCCCACGCACATGCGGTTGTTAGAGAAAACTGCATTGTGGGAGACGACGTCATTCTCCAGAACGGCGCAGTCATCGGGGCAGACGGATTCGGCTTTGCGAAAGACGAGAAAAGCGAATGGCACAAGATTGTTCAGTCCGGCCCTGCGGTGCTCGAAGATGATGTGGAAGTTCAGGCCAATGCCTGCGTCGATCGCGCCAGCATCGGCGAAACACGCGTTGGACGCGGATCGAAGATCGATAATCTCGTCCAAGTGGGTCACGGTTCCAAAGTGGGCCAGAGGACGTTGCTTTGTGCTCAGGTAGGGCTGGCCGGTTCTACAGAAGTGGGCAACGATGTCATCCTCGCCGGTCAGGTCGGGGTAGCGGGGCACTGCTCCATTGGGGATGGAGTCATCGCGACCGCGCAGAGTGGGATCCCCAACGATGTCCCCGCAGGAAAAGTGGTCAGCGGCTATCCAGCCATTGAAAACCGGCAATGGCTGCGGGCAGTCGCAGTCTTCAATCGCCTGCCGGAGCTCGCGCGGAGCTTGCGGGCTTCCTCGCGTGGTACAGGTGCGCGAGAAGCGGCAGCCATCGAATAGACTCGTAATGACGTGCTCGCATCCAAGCACCTGAGGTGAGTAGCGGGACAATGGACGGGCCGGGGCATTCCTCTATCACGATGGAAGACAAGAAGCCGTCAGCCGCAGGCCAGCCCATCCGAGTTCTGCTGCTCGACGATCACATCGACAACCTCTTTCTCCGCTCCGCCATTCTGCGCAAACACGGCTATGTGGCCGTAACTGCGTCTTCAATCGAAGAAGCGGAGGCCCGCTTACATGAGGCCGATATCGCTGTGCTCGACTACCACCTCGGTGCGGGCAAGTTCGGCACCGAAGTCGCCAACACGCTACGCGAGAAGCGTCCTCAAGTTCCAATCATTATTCTTTCGGCTACGCTGGAGCGCCGGTTCGGCGGTGTGGAAGACATGCACTTGCTTAAGGGCTACAGCTCGGTCGATGATCTGCTCAACGCGCTGCGCTCGTTCGAAGCAAAGCGGCGGGGAAAACCCGTTGTAGTCGATGCGCGGGATTTTTACTACTCGCGCATAAACATGGCCATGGGCGATGATGTGGTGCTCGAGATCATGGATCGCGATGGTAATTGGCAATATGTAAATGAAAGTTTGGCCAAGCTGCTCGACAAAAAGCGATCCTGGTTCATTGGCAGAAATTTGTTCAAGGAATTTCCTGAATTGGGCGAGGACTGGCAGGAGATCATTCGCACCGTCGCAGACACTCGCGAGACTTACATTGATCGAACTTTTCGGGGTCTGCCGCTGCCGAAGAAGAGTCCACGGTACATTTGGAACGTGCTCGTCTTTTCTCTGAGACTGCATGACAATCGCGATGGCGTTGTCCTCAGCGCTCGTATCCTCGAACGCAAAGATCCCGTGAAAATGTCGGACCCTACTCGTGCGTAATCTTCGAGTAAAAGCAGTTCTCTACTTTCTGGTCGGCTTCTGCGCTGTCCTGGGACTCGCCTGTCACTCCAGCGGAATCAACGTCACCATTCAAAACAACAGCAAAGTGCCGCTGCGAAACGTCGAACTTGATTATCCGGGAGCGGCGTTTGGAACAGGAAAGATCGCGCCTGGAGCTTCATATTGGTACCACATCAAACCGACCTCGGAGGGGGACCTCACGCTTAGCTTTGAGCTGCCGGAAGCAAAGACCGTTCGCAAAAAGCAAGGATCTGTACGCGCGGGAGAATCCGGGCGGCTAATCATCGTGATCGACCAGGATGCAAACCAGCAGTGGCACACGACAATCGAGAAGAAATGATTGGCAGCAATCAAACCAGCGGTTATCATGCCGCGTTCTCATGTCGGCTTCGCGCATTACATTCCATATTCCTGACCAAGTAAAACCGAAAGCGACAAGGTGGATCGTTGTAGGCGCAGGCGCCCGCGACGCGTATCAAGTCCCGATCGCTCTTCACGAAGCGGGTCTCCTGCAACGGTTCTTCACTGACTTCTATACACCCCTTGATCGAATTGCCTTAAGCAGGCTCATTCCTTCGGCAATACAGAAACGCGGGCAGCGCCGCTTTGTTCCGGAGCTACCGTCAACCAAAGTTGAGACGAGCCTTAAATATTTGTTCAGAACTCGACGCGATGCATCCGCATGGATTCGCTATGCGCATCTATTAGGCGACTGTGCCGGCGAAGCCGCGCGGAAGAGTGGCTGTGGGATGATCGCGTATTCGCACGTGGCGACGAGCGCATTCGGGAATGCAGACGACGCTCCGAAGGTCCTCTTGCAAATCCAGCCGCATCCCGTTTCGGTCCGGACAGCACTTGCGAGTGACTCGTTGCGTCCTGACGTGATCGAAGGCGCATTCAATGAGCTCACGTGGCCGGATAAGGCTCTTGAAACGTATTCTCGAGAGCCATTGCTCGCCGACTTATGCATCGTAGCTTCAACCTACACGCGCAAAACCCTCATTGAGAATGGCGTCGAGCCTGAGCGCATCCAGGTAATTCCTTACGGCGTTGACCTCGATTTTTTTCGTCCCCAGCAAAGAATAAAAAACAAATTCACAGTCCTATTCGCCGGCCAGATCGCGCGTCAGAAGGGATTGCATTACTTGCTGGAGGCATGGCGCTGCCTGAGTCTTCCCGATTCAGAACTCAGGATTGCGGGCAGAGTCTCAAGCGAAAATCGCGGCTTTATACGTGAATACAGGACGCAAGCAACGTTCCTGGGTGCGCTAGATCGCGAACAGCTTCGTGCCGAATACCAGCAAGCCGACTTGCTTTGCCTTCCATCATTGAGCGACGGATTCGGTCATGTCGTGCTGGAAGCAATGGCGTGCGGAACTCCGGCGCTGGTAACCGAGAGCTGCGGGGCTTCCGACCTGATTTCCTCGGGACAAAATGGATTTGTGGTTCCATCCGCTGATCTCGCCGCGCTCAGTGCCAAAATCGAATGGATATTCCGCCACCGGGACGAACTGACCGAGATGCGTTTTGCTGCCCGAAACAGTGCAGAACGCTATCCATGGAGCAGATTTCGTGGTGCGCTAGTCGATGGCCTTCAATCACTTAGCACTCCTCATGGGCGATTACGTCCGTAATCGCCGCAAGGGCGATTTGCGTTCAAAAGGTGTGCAAAAGATTTACTATTTGCCCATGGTTACGTGGGAAAGTTTATAGCTCGCTCGCAGTCATAACACGACGTTATCGGATGCCCTCCGAACCCGCGCCCCGGCAGCTTCTGGCTGTCCGGGGCGTTACTCTTTGGCGCAGCCTTTCAAAATACTTATAAGGCTATAATCACGAGTTTGCTTTCAGCCCGATATGGTGACTATTCCAGCGACTCGTCCTCTGAAGCTCGCTCGCCGCATGCAACGGCTGGGTACCGAAACCGCCTTTGAAGTCCTGGTTCGAGCCCGCGCGCTGGAAGCTGCTGGTAAAGACATCGTTCATCTCGAAATTGGCGAGCCCGATTTCGACACTCCGAGCAACATCATTGATGCGGGCGTTCGAGCGCTCAAGACCGGATGGACTCATTACGGTCCGTCCGCCGGCTTGCCTGCTTTGCGCCAGGAGATCGCGAAGTATGTGAGTCGAAGCCGCGGTATCAATGTCTCTCCCGACGAGGTAGTGGTCGTTCCCGGCGGCAAACCAATCATTTTTTTCACCATGTTGGCGCTGGTCGAAGAAGGCGATGAGGTGATTTATCCGAATCCGGGATTTCCCATTTACGAATCGATGATTGAGTTTCTCGGCGCGCGCGCCGTGCCTATTCGACTGCGCGAAGAGCAGGGCTTCGGCTTCGCTGTCGATGAATTTGCCTCCAAGATTACCGATCGTACGAAGCTGATTATTCTGAACTCTCCTCATAATCCAACCGGCGGGGTTCTCGACGAAGCCACAATCCGCAGAGTTGCACGCGCGATCGGCGACCGCGATGTGATCATCCTCTCCGACGAGATCTATAGCCGGCTTATCTTTGAGGGCGAGCATTTCTCATTGATGTCGATTCCAGAGTTTCGCGAGCGCACAGTCCTGCTAGATGGATTTTCGAAGACCTATGCGATGACTGGTTGGCGCATGGGCTACGGTGTTATGCGCCAGGACCTCGCGCTTCAAGTCTCACGCCTGATGACCAATTCAAACTCATGCACCGCGAGCTTTACGCAGATGGCTGGGATCGAAGCGCTGCATGGCGATCAGTCGCCGGTAAAGAGAATGGTTGAAGAGTTTCGCCGAAGACGCGATCTCATGGTGAGCGAATTGAATCGACTCAGGGGCTTCCGCTGTCAGATGCCTTACGGCGCCTTCTACGTCTTCCCGAATATCGAAGGAACTGGATGGCAGTCGAAGAAGCTTGCTGATGCCTTGCTGGAGCAAGCCGGAGTCGCGTGTTTGTCGGGCACTTCGTTCGGCAGCTGGGGCGAAGGCTTTATCCGATTCAGCATCGCGAATTCGGTGGAGAATATTCAGAAGGCGCTGGATCGCATACATAAGTGGACCTCTGAGCACATTTGAACTCTAAAACTTAAAAACACGACACGGATCACACGGATTTAACGGATTCCACCGGATCAAAGATGGATTAGATTCTGAGTAAATCAGACAGCACTATCACTTATCCGTCCCATCCGTAGCATCCGTGTGATCCGTGTCATGTTTTGCTTTTGCCATGGCGAAATTTCGAGTCTTCGCGACCTGTGATATTGGCGACCCGGCGCTGAATCGTTTGCGCGAGCGCGGGTATGAGGTCGAGGTTTATCCCAAATCGGATCCGCCGCCGAAATCGTTGATCATCGAGAAGGTTCAAAGCGGAGTCGACGGCTTGATCACCACGCTGCGCGATTCCATCGACGCTGAAGTGTTCGAAGGCGGTAAAGGCAAGCTGAAAGTTGTGGCACAGATTGCAGTTGGTTTCGACAACATCAATCGTGCCGACGCGAATCGCTACAAGATCCCGTTCACCCATACGGCGGACGTTCTCACCGAAGCCACCGCCGAGTTCGCCTTCTTCATGATGGGTGCAGTCGCGCGCAAACTCTGGCCCAGCGAGAAACTGGTTCGTGACAAACGCTGGGGCGCATGGCATCCCTTCCTTCCCTTTTTGGGCGATGAGGTGACAGGAAAAACTGTGGCCATCATCGGCACTGGCCGAATCGGTTTGGCAATCATCAAGAAATGTACGGGCATGGACATGAACATTTTGTGCTACGACCCTGCCTATGAGAATCATGAATACATCAAAGCCATTCAGCGATTAATGGACCTGCGCCACCAGTCTGGCATTCAGAAGCACAAGACGAGCATCCGGTACGTGAATTTTGACGAAGCCCTGAGTCAGGCTGATTTCGTGAGCATTCACGTGCCCTTATTGCGCGAAGGGGAGTCTGCGACGCCGACCTTCCACCTGTTTAACGAGACGAATCTGCGCAAGATGAAGCCAAGCGCCTATCTCATCAATACATCACGCGGCCCGGTGGTCGATGAGGCTGCACTGGCAAAAGCTCTGAAGCAACGCTGGATCGCCGGAGCTGCGCTCGACGTCTTCGAAAAAGAACCTCTCCCCGCCGATTCACCGCTTCGTGATCCAGAGATCGAGGATCGCTGCCGCCTCTTTCACCACTTCGCCAGCGGAGCTACGCAGACGCGTTTGTCTCCCGATCCGGAATTGGGAATGGCGGGCCGGTGTGTGCAGGGACTGATTGACGTGCTGGAGCGGAACTACGGCGGAGATATCAGTAAGATGCCGTACGTCGTAAACAAAGAAGCGTTTCGATCCTAGAATCTAGCATCCAGCTTTTTCTCTGTACCCTGTTGCCTGTAACCTGTTCCCTTCTATGTCTCTCGTTGAATGCGTTCCGAATTTCTCTGAAGGCCGCGATGTTGCCAAGGTGGAAGCAATCATCGCCGCGATGAAGATCGATGGCGTCTATCTGCTCGACAAAGAAATGGACGCCGACCACAACCGCTGTGTCATCACGCTCGTAGGCGATCGCGATGCGATCGCGGAGGCTGCGATTCGCGGTGTAGGCAAGGCCGCTGAACTCATTGATCTCACCAAGCATCAGGGAGCCCATCCGCGCATCGGATCCTCCGATGTGGTTCCGTTTATTCCCATCGAGGGAGTCACGTTGGAAGACTGCGTCGCTATTGCGCGGCACGTCGGGGCAGAAATATGGAAGCGATACAAAGTTCCGGTCTATCTCTACGAAGCCGCCGCCACAAAACCCGAAAGGCAGAATCTTGAGAACATCCGCCGCGGGCAGTTCGAGGGACTGCGAACAGAGGTCGCGAGCAACACCGAGCGGCGTCCGGATTTCGGCGAGGCCGCGCTCCATCCCACGGCCGGCGCGACTGTGGTAGGAGCTCGTAAGCCGCTGATAGCCTACAACGTCTATCTAAATACGAGCGATGTCGAGATTGCGAAGAAGATCGGCAAAGCTGTTCGCTTCTCTTCGGGAGGCCTGCGATACGTGAAGGGCATGGGCGTTTTGGTTCGCGGTATGGCCCAGGTCTCGATGAACCTCACAGATTATGAACAAACGCCAATCGCGCGCGTATTTGAGTTCGTAAAACGGGAAGCCGCTCGATACGGTGTGATGCCGGTCTCCAGCGAGATCGTCGGCCTGATTCCCAAAAAGGCACTCGAGGAAGCCGCCGAATGGTTCCTGCAGGTCGAGAACTTCGATTCGTCGCTGATCCTGGAGAATCGGCTCGCCGCAGTAACAGGCGGAAAAATGGCCGTGGGTGGCATTCGAGCAGGAGTGGAACCCTTCATCGAGCAACTGGCTGCTCCGACTGCCACTCCCGGCGGAGGCAGCGCGTCGGCGGCGGCCGGCGCAATGGCTGCCGCGCTGGCCAGCATGGTAGCGGGAATGTCTCGCGGCAAGAAAGCCTATCAGCAATACGAGCGTGAGTTGAGTGACGCTCTCTCTCGTTTGACTCATCTGCGAGAGGAACTGAAGACCAGCATTGATTTGGATGCCGCGTCTTACGCCGAGGTGATGAAGGCGTATAAAGATGCGAAGTCGGCCGCGTCTGAGATGGGCGAGCGCCTCATCTCCGACGCGCTGAAAAATGCAACCCGAGTGCCTCTCTCCATAGCGCAAAAATCGAGTGAAGTGAGACAGATCGTGGAAGCCTTGAAACCTATCACGAGCAAAAACATGTGGTCAGACCTCGCCGTAGCATCATCTCTCGCCCAAACCGGTATCGACGGCGGCCTCGCAAATGTCCGGATCAACCTGCAAGAAATCAAGGACGAAGCGTTCAAAGCAGAGATGCTGCAGTCAGTATCAAGAATCCCTAGTAGCAACTAAGGGTGCCAACTAGGGCTAAGGCTGGTGGCCTCGAGTGTAGGGCCGGAGGTAACATCCGATCAGAGCTGCTCATCTAATTCTTTGGATTAAAATTACAAGGTGGCTATGAAGTTTCGTATTCCCGCTCTGATTGCTATTTTCCTTGCTCCTGTCTTCAGCTTTGCTTCTTCCCTGGCCAGCGCTACGCGTGCGGTGATCCCTGCCGACGTGCAACAGGTGATCAACGTCGATTACCGCAGCATGGAAGACTCGCAAAGCGGACAGGCTTTGAAGGCCCGCGTCCTGCCTGAACAGCTGAAGAAATTCGAAACTGCGCTCAAAGGCGTTGGCATCGATCCTGACAAAGACGTAGAGCAGCTCACCTTTGCCTCGTTTCGCGTGAAGAATGGTTTGCAGGTAGTGGGAATCGCGCAGGGCGAATTCGCCTCCAACAAAGTCGTCGCCAAGCTCAAAGCGAAGAAGGTCAAGCCGGCGATGTATCGCGAATCCGCGATGTATCCGCTCGACGGCGGAATGTCGATGACGCTGCTCGACAACTACAACATGTTGTTCGGCGATTCGGCCGCGCTGAAATCGGCGCTCGACGTTCGCGATGGTGTAGGCAGCAGTCTCAATTCAAATTCGCAAATCACCGACCTGATCTCCGATGTTGATTCTGACGCGATCTGGAGTGTGCTCGACGAAAAGGGCACGCAGGAGATGATGAAGTCGGCACTAGGCGAGGCTTCGAATCTTGGCGACTACAACGCGATTAAGAATCGCATTAAAGCTTCCGCTTACAAAATGGATTTCGGCAACGGCGTGAAGTTCGATCTGAAGGTGAACACGTCAGATTCGTTTACCGCGGCAACGCTTTCTTCTCTCCTGCGCGCCGGCATTCTCTACAAGAAGATGAATGCCACTCCAGCCGAGAAGATAGCGCTCGAAAATATCGGCGTCGATTCCGACAGCAGCGCGTTGAAAATCAAATTCGAAACCGACGATCGCAAGTTCATCAGCCTGGTGAACTCAGATCTGTTTACTGCGATCTCGAAGTAGCCAGAGTTACTCTTCAGGCTCAGCCAAGGCCACAGCACCACTTTGCTGTGGCCTTTTCGGCTTCTTGGGCGCGCGGACTGGGGCGTAAGGATCTCTAGGCGGTTCGGCGGGATTGCTGCCGAAGATCCTTCTCAGACATTCTTTGAGGCCGCGGAGCACACCAACCTCCTATGGCTCTTATTCCACTGAGATCAACTCGATTTCACAGACGAGGTCTCCTGGAGGGTTGAAGCGATTGGCAGGCTTTTCGCCAAAAGCCAATGCAGCCGGAATCCAGAACCGAGCCTTCTCGCCAGGAACCATCGATGTGATTGCTTCGCGCCAACCTGTCGGCGAACTCGCAACCGATACCATCGCCGGATGATTCGTCATCACAGTAGTCTCGAAGATTCGGCCGTCGCTTCTCCAGGAAGTGAAGTGAGCCGTCACCTTACTTGTAATGGACGGATGGGCCGTTCCCATTCCGGGCTTCAGGATCAGGTATGCGAGTCCGGAGCTTGTTCGAGTCGCATCGGCCGGCGCCTGCGTGAGGTTCTCGGGAGTCGGCGGCGCTTTCAGAATGGACAAGAGCTGCAAGTCAAAGGTGAGGTCCTTATGCGGCGGCTCTTCGTCTTCGGGCCTGCGTTGTACGTGATGATGCCCCTCATGAAAGGTGAGATCTTCGGGAATCCAGAGCCTGCGTTTTTCTCCAACCACCATCTGTTTCAGCGCTTCCGAGATTCCCATTATGGAGGCATTGAGGCAGAGAACATCGGCATCGTCCATTGTGGTGGAGGTTGAGAATAGGGATCCGTCCGTTTTCCAGGCGACGAAGCTCACAGTCACACAATCATTTGAGACGGGATGCTCCGACCCTGTTCCCGGCTGCAATACTTTCATCGCGAGGCCAGAAGGCATGACCTGCGCGTCAGGCGGAGCAGCGGCGACGTCTGGAGGAGCAGTGATGACGCGCCCTGTTCGCGTGACCTCGGTCGGACCGGAACTCTGTTGAGCGAAAACCATGCCACTTGCAAGCGGCCAGGCCGCGATCAACAAACCGAGACAGCGGAAGGACTGAAAAAGATGAGGAGATTTATTCATCGTCAGTGGATCGAAGCACTAGTCTGTTGAGCCGCTCCCGGCCCGACATTCGGAGCAGCAGCCTGGGCGTTGGAACCATTTGCGGCGAAGACTTGAAACTCGTAAATATTCGCCGGTTCTGGCGAGCCACCGCGAGAAGGCAACACATTCAGCCGTACAAAACGCGCGGCGGTCGGCGGAATATCGTGCGTGGTGATGCTCTGAACGTTGTCGGTTACGTTTGCCACCGTTTGGAAATTCGTTCCATCGGTGCTCACCTGAATATTGAAGTCGCTCGTATTGAGATTCAAGTCGTCGCCACCTGCTCCCGCGTGCTCCACAACGAACCGGCCGACTGTCGCTGTTCGTCCAAGATCGAGCTGCAGAAACGGATTTGGCGCCGATGAGCACCACTTATCAGCCGGGCCGCCTTCTGTGCTGTTGTTGATCGCCTTATCCGGCGTCTCTAGCGAGCTACACGGAGCACTGCCAGTTGCATGTGCTTTCACCGCTAGATTTTGTGACCGCGATTGTTTCTTCCGGAGTCCATACACGGAAACGAAGTTCGAGATCGAGGCCACGTAGACTTTCCCATTCGCGACTATCGGCGGACTGCCTTTCGCGAAGTTCAGCGGATCATCCCCGGCGCCACTACTCGACCACAGCAGATTGAGATTCTCTGCGTTGAAGGCATAGAGATCTCCCGGGACGGTCATCTGATTGGCATCACCAGCGCGCGGTACAGCCGCCCAGAGAATTGCAGTTCCAGAACGGGAACCATCTGCGGAGATAGTCATCATTCCTCCCGGCATACCGCTGGGCGGGAGAATAGAAGCTGTCGATACCGCAGGCACGTCGAACTTTTTGGTGGAATCATTCAGGCGAAACATGCGCAGGAAATCGCTTTCGCCCCATACGTAGACGTTCATCCCTTGCGAACTGCGCCACGCGGGAATGGCGTTGTGCATGTGATGAGAGATCGTCGGACGAACAGTCGCATCCACTGCCTGGACAACCTGCGGGATCTGAATATCGCCGGGAGCCTGGCCGCCGAGCTTGGTTATATCCAGCACATACATCTTCCCTTCTTTTCCCCCAACCACGAGAAGGTTGGTGCCGGGCAGAATCGTGGGGCCTTGCGTGCCAAAGTCCAAATCGAAATCGTTCAGCGTGTTGAAATTCGACGGAGTGAAGTAATCGAGCACGCGCAGCGTCTTGGCTTCGAGTTTGATCAGCGACTCGCCATAATCGTTTTGGTCGTAGGTGCCATTTCCGGTCGAGACATACAGATTCCCAGCAACATCGAACGCCGGAGCCGCTCCCGACATCCACACGCCTCCCATGTTTCCATTCGGCGTAGCGTTAAACACTCCGAGTTGCGCGAGAGTCTTCGCGTCATACGACATCATCCAGCCGTGGTACGGACGCGTATCGCAGAACGAAGCCCAGCCGATGTACACGATGCCATTGTTCAGCGCAAGCGCCGGACGCTGATTTTCGGTAAGCGGATTGAAGCGAACGTGGGCGCCATCTGAATCGTCTCCTTTTCCCGGCACGCTCGCCTGAATCACCTGCGGACTGTTCGCACGTTCGTTGCCCGTTGTGATATCGAGGGCATGGAGACGCTGCACGGTTCCGCTTGGCTCGACCGTGCGGGTAACAAAGTACATCGTTTGATCTGGACCAATCACGGGCGTTCCCACGATGCCGATGTCGCCAATGAAGTCGCGATAGATCCTGCACGCCTGGCCTACTTCGGTGTTGCGCGTAGGACGACCATTGCCGTTGAAGTTGCGGAACCAAAGTGGAGCACCGAGCTTGTCGGCATCGAAGGCATACACGCTGTTGTTCACAGTAGTCACGAACAGAGCGTTATGTTTATGACCACCGACACGCAGATCAGCCGCATAGAGAAGCCCACCGTAGATCTGATCGTCGACCGGCAGCATGAACAGCTTCCCAAAATGGGCGGAATTGATGTCGCCAGGTTTGAGTTTCTTTTCGGAGAGATTCGCAGCGGTTCGCTGGTTGTCGTACGCGCGGGTGAGAACTTGAAAATGACCGCTGGCATAAAGCGGCTGCGCCATTGCTCCCGCCAGCGCTAAGACTGCAAACGTCTTTGCCGCCCGGCGCAGCAGCGAGTATTTGGAATTCGTGCGGATATTTCCTGGCCTGAGCAGTTGAGCGTAAGATGGCAACGTTTCGGTACCTTGAGTTGTAATTCGTCGAAGGATATGGAGAATCGTTCGCTTTGACAAGCAAAGATTTCAGATGTCGCAGTCGATGGATGAACGCTGCCCGCAGAAGCTGCGTGCTTGGGGCTGCATTATTGGCCCTGTTAAGCATATCTGCGGCGCGAAACAACGCCACGAAAACACACGCCGTGCTCCTCGTTGCAAATAAAGCAGACCACACAGTGAGCATCGTCGACCCCGACGCCGGCCGCGAGCTTGCTGCCGTGCCTGTGGGCGGAATCACGGTTCACGAAGTCGCAGCCTCACCTGACGGTTCCCTCGCCTGGGCGCCGATTTATGGAAACTCGGGCGTAGGCAGACCTGGAACAGACGGTCAGACGCTCAGCGTCATCGATCTGAAGACGCGCAAAATTGTTGACACAATCGATTTCCAAAAGCCGACGCGCCCGCATTGCGCAGTCTTCGGACCCAAAGACGGCAGGCTATACGTAACAGCCGAGCTGACGAAATCGATCGATGTGATCGATCCCACGTCCCACAAGATCATCGGATCCATCCCAACCGGCGAGCGGGAGTCGCACATGCTGGCAATCTCGAACGATGGAACCCGGGGATACACCTCCAATGTTGGCGCTGGCTCCGTCTCAGCAATCGATTTGGTTAATAAGAAAGTTCTGGCCATCATTCCTGTTTCCGGAATCGCTCAGCGCATCGCCATCTCTCCTGACGACCGCTGGGTCTTCACAGCGGACCAGACCAAGCCGCGGCTCGCCGTAATCGATACTCGAAGGAACAAGATCGCTCGATGGGTTCCTTTAGCGGACATCGCATTCGGCACTCGTCCAACTCTCGACGGAAACTGGCTGCTGATTACGCTGCCTGTGAGCGGCAAGATTGCGGTGCTCAACCTGCACACAATGAAAGCCGAGCACAAGATCGACGTTCCACCTGCTCCGCAAGAGATCCTGATGCGTCCCGACGCCAAGGTCGCATACGTCTCGTGTGATCGCAGCAAGCAAATAGCTGAGATTGATCTGAGAACCTGGAAGGTGAATCGATTGATTAACGTCGGAGCGGGTGCTGATGGATTGGCCTGGGCTGCGTCAGGCGACTAGATCACGCTAATCGAGGGTCGCGAGTTTGCCGCAGCATTCTTCGATCGCGTCCTGCTCGGCTTGGCTAAGGTTTTCAAACTGCAGACCGCAGCGGAAACCTTCGCAATCGCGCACAGTAGCCGCCACGCCCAATCGGCGCTGAATGTACGGAGGATGAACTCCATCTGCACGACTTGTCCGCGCTGCAGCTCCGCCGGGATGTAGATGGCCATGCCGTCTTCGCACAGATCATGGCTGCGTCCCTGCAGGACACATTTGCGTTGCTGCACAATGGTGAATAGCTTGATGGCAAAATTCACCTTGAAGCGCTGCGAGCGGCGAACCGGATGCGATACATGTGCCGAAACTGACATGGAGTGTTTCCGGAGTGTATGTATAAGGTAAGTCGCCCTCCGCTCATAGTGACGAGGGCGATTCGTTACAAGAAAGATGCTCCTGAGCGCAGTCCGGGGAACAGGAGCGATTCGGCAGAGAAATCTTGAACCGGCGAGAATTTCTTACTGTAGCTGGCATGGCGCTAGCGTCTGTCTCGACGCGAGGCTTGCATGCTTACAACATAGATCGTGATCTGCACGACAATAGCAACTCTCAGCCAACATTCGAAACCGACGACCAGCAATATCAAGCGACCTACGCACGCGCTCTCGACGTCCTCCATCGCAACACGACCAAGCTCAACACGTATCCCGGTCCAGTCCTAATCGAGGGCAGCACCTACGGCGGCATCTGGCAGGAATGCGCGCCGCAGGAAGGCCTCGTTTATTCCCGCTTCCGACCAGACGCAGCCCGCAACAACCACCTCGCATTCTTCTCGCAGCAGCGCGAGGACGGCCAGCTTCCCTGCTGGCTGCGCAAAGACTCCGTAGGCTTCGGACAAATTCAAATGGTGGTGCCGATCGCGGCTACCGCGTGGGAGCTGGCGCAGCGCACGGGTGATAACGAGCTTCTCGAAAAAACCTACGCCGCCTGCAGCCGCTGGGACGCCTGGCTTCGCCGCTACCGCGATACGCGCCACACTGGTCTCTGCGAGGGCTTCTGCACGTACGACACCGGACACGACAACAGTCCACGCTGGGCGGGAATTCCCAATCGCTGTCCGGACACGGATGCGCACAAGTGCCCACCCGTAGCTTCCCTTCCACGGCTATGCCCTGATCTCTCTGCCACGGTTTACGGCGGACGTGTTGCCTTAGCAGCCATGGCTCACGCGCTTGGCAAATCCGCCGAAGCCGACGGCTGGCTTACCGATGCCGCCGCGATTCAGTCCGCGATCATGAACAAGCTATACCTACCGGAAGACGCGGCGTTCTATGATCTCGACGCGCAGAACCGCTTTGTTCGCATACGCGGCGACGTGATCAGTCGCGTGCTGGGTGAACACGTTGTCGATCAGAAGGCTTTCGAAGAAATCTATCGACGGCAGATTCACAATCCATCCGCCTTCTGGGCGGCATATCCGCTACCGTCCATCGCGCTCGACGATCCAACGTTCGTGCGTCCGATTCCTCGCAACTCCTGGGGAGGCGCTTCGCAGGCCCTCTCCGCGCTACGAACGCCGCGCTGGATGGAGCACTACGGCAAGCCCGCCGATCTTGCGCATCTGATGCAGCAGTGGGTTCGCGCCATCCTGCGCGATCCCAGATTCCTGCAGCAGCTCGATCCCAATACGGGAATCTTCACGCCTGACGTAGGTGACTACTCGCCCGCCGCGCTCGTCTTCACTGACTTCACCTGGCGATTGTCGGGAGTGCGTCAACTTGGAGACGAACTGGAGTGGAATCTCCGTCCCGAAGCAAACAAGCGCAGCAGCTTTCGTCTACGCGTAAGTCCGACGATAATTGCCGAGCTGCATTACCGCGGACGAGAGGCCAGAGCGGTAATAAATGGCCGCGCCGTTTGCCAATCAAAGCAGACAGTTCGGATCGTAACGGATCAGCGTGGCTCAATCAGGCGAGCCGTCGGCCTTGCGGCAGAGAAGACCGATGTACTTCTAAAGCCCGTTTCGGGAAGGGGCAAGAGATTCACCATTGGCCCGAACCAAACGAAGGATCTAAATGCTTGTTGAACCGAAGATCATATGCATTCACTGACCCTCTACCACCGGCAACTCCACGAAGCTCGCCTGGCTCGGCGCGTGATATAGGCGCTGCGTCGCTTTGCGATAATCACCGGGTTTCGCCCAGAAGATGCTCGGCACAAACGTCTGCGGGTTGCGATCGTAGAGCGGGAACCAGCTTGATTGCACCTGGACCATGATTCGGTGTCCGGGCAGGAAGACATGATTTGCCGTGGGGAGAGCCCACTTATAAAGCAATGGCTTATCGGGCGTGATTGCCTTCGGATTGTCGAGGCTCTCGCGATAACGTCCGCGAAAGATATCGGCTGAGACCATCAGTTGATATCCGCCCATCGGTGTATCCACTGCGACTTCGTCGGGATACACGTCGATAACTTTCACCACCCAGTCGGAATCCGTGCCACTGGTCGAGGCGATCAGATTCACGATCGGCTGCCCGCTGATCTTTACTGGTGAACTCAGAACATCTGTAACGTACGAGATCACATCCGGCCTGCCGGACATCTCGCGCTGATCATCGACGAGCCACTGCGACCAGGTTGAGCCCGGGGAGTACACGGGAACGATCGGGCGCGGCCGGTACGTTACCGGCCTTGCTGGGTCGGAGACGTACTCATCATAGCCTGGATCTCCCGTTTTGGGAGGGGCGGTGCTGAGCTTGAGCCCGGCGTTGAAATACATCGGAGTCGGCTTAATCTGGCATCCCGAATCGCAGCCAGAGGGCCATGAAGACAGGCGTTCCCATCGGTTTGTTCCAGTTTCGAACGCCGAGACAGTGGGAACATCGTCCTTCGGCGAATCGTCTTTCAAGTAATGTGCGAGAAACGGAGCGAGGATGTTGCGGCGGAAATAGAGCGCAGTGTCGCTGTCGAACTTAATCGCTCCCAGGTTGCTGGCTTCGTGAATCTCCTGCCCGTGATGCCACGGTCCCATCACGAGAAACACTTTGTCGTTATTCGTGTCCTTCGGCTTAATCGCTTTGTACACGGCAGTCGCGCCGTAGATGTCTTCTTGGTCCCAGAGGCTATCGACCAGCATTACCGGAACTTTCAGCGGCTGGGCGGCGAGAATCTTGTCCATCGCCTGCTCACGCCAGAAGCTGTCGTACGTGGGATGCGCGAGGATCTTGCGCCAGAAGCCCATCTGTTCAAGGCCATGACTGCGGCCCAACTCGCCTGCGGAACCTGCGGCGAGAAATTCGTCGTAGTCGTCGAAGTGGCTGCGCCACCATTTCGCGTCGTTCTTGCGCGTGCCCTCCTGCTCATAGATGTAGGGCATGTTCTGCTCGCGGAAGGCGCCGTTGTGGAACCAGTCGTCTCCCATCCAGCCATCGACCATGGGATTCATCGGCACAGAGACCTTGAGCGCAGGATGCGGGTTCACCAGCGCCATGAGCGGAAGAAATCCGTCGTATGAAATTCCCAGAATCCCGACCTTCCCATTCGTTTCGGGAATGTTCTTCACGAGCCAATCGATGGTGTCGTAAGTATCAGTCGAGTGATCGACAGGCGTCGGATTCAGAGGCCCGTGCAGCGGACGCGTCATCACGTAATCGCCTTCCGACTCGTACTTGCCACGAATGTCCTGCACCACGCGAATGTATCCGCCGTCGAGGATCACATCGACGGCGTTGTCATAGCCATTGATGATCGGACCGAGATGCGAGCTGTGCGCATAGCTGGTGAGCGCCGTCGCGTCGTAGGGAGTTCGCGTAAGCAGAATTGGCGCGTTCTTCGCGCCTTTGGGCACGAGAATCACCGTGTGCAGCTTCACGCCATCGCGCATGGGGATCATCACCTCGCGACGCGTGTAGTCCCAGGTTTCAGTCGCCGTCTTAAGCTCGGCCGGAGTTTCGCTGGGCAGGTCGGGGTACTGCACTTTTTGCGCGCGTAGTGGCAGTAGTGAAAATGCAAGTAGTAAAACGAAAAATGCAGCTCGATGGAATAAACCCATAAGTTTGTTCATGGCTGAAAGCAGGTATTGAACACGGGCGCGCAGCAAAGGTCAATGCCGGGATGAGTGGACGAGGTGGAACTTGTGGACTCAGTGGACTTTGTGGACGGAAGACTGGACCTCGTGCAAGCGGGTTGTAACAGGGGTGCTTTTCGCTAGAAGATCACATTTTTGTTGAGCGATCTATCTCCAGATCGATAAGCAAAGCCCGCTAGCAGCAAAGCCGTGCATTTCGTCCATTCTGTCCAGTTCGTCCATCGCGTCCACCGGGTCCCACGCGCTAGCTTTGCAGTTGCCGTTCCAGCGAAGCGAGGCGACAATACGCCTATGGCCGCCCCCATCGTTCATGCCGGGCTCGACGTTCTCTACACCCGCGATCAGATCGCACGACGTGTGGCCGAAATGGGTGAGGAGATCTCGCGTGATTTTGCCGGACAAAAAGTTGTGCTGGTCGGAGTGCTGAAGGGAGCGACCATTTTCCTCGCCGATCTGGCGCGCTGCATCAGCCTCGACGCCACTTTCGACTTTCTCTCCACCTCGAGCTACGGCAAAGGACATCAGCAAAGCGGCGAAGTCAAGCTGTTGAAGGATGTCGATCATTCTGTCGAAGGGCAGAACATCATTTTGGTTGAGGACATCCTCGATACCGGCCTCACGCTTACGTACTTGCGCAGGGTGCTCAGCGCGCACCAACCAAAGTCCCTGAAGATCGCCGCTCTACTCGATAAGCCCGCGCGCCGCATTCAGAAGATCGAAGGCGACTACATCGGCTTCACCATTCCCAACAAGTTCGTCGTTGGGTACGGACTGGACTATGCCGAGCGTTACCGCAACCTGCCCGACATCTGCGTGATTCCCCCGAGTGCATTAGGAGACGAGTGAGTTAAAATCGGCCTAGCAGTCATGGCGATCGAGATTTCCGAAGCTCCATCTGTGGTGGGGTCTCCAGCCCAAGACTGGAAGCTCCTTGCTTCTCGCATCAACTCCCGTCTCCTAAGAGGAGACGCCACTTACGCCGCCATCGAACAATTGTGCGCCGAAGCTACTAACCGCGGCTGCCATTGCGTCGTGGTCAGCCCTGCTCACATTGGCTTGTGTGCTTCCCTGCTCTCAGGCACCCGAGTGAAGATTGGCACACTCGTCGGCTTCCCTTACGGGACTAGCACAACAACGACCAAGCGGTACGAAGCCCTCGATGCAATTCGATTAGGCGCGCGCAGTCTTGAATTGATCATGAACGTGAGCGCGCTCAAGTCGGGCGATCGAGTTCGCGTAGAAACAGAAATGCGAGCGTTGGCGGACCTTGCTCACGACAACAACGCTTCATTGCACGTCAGTATTGAAGTTGCACTCTTATCTCTCGAAGAAAAGATCCTGGCATGCCAACTCGCAGTGACAGCGGGAAGCAATGGCGTCAGTTCGGGAACGGGCTTCACCGGCATCTCTTCCGCGCCGTCGGACGTTTCGCTAATGCGCGGCGTGCTCGGTGACAAGCTGGACGTGGTGGCTTCTGACGGGATCGACACACTCGAAGATGTGCATTCGATGATGGAAGCCGGCGCCAATCGCATCACCACAAATTCCGCAACCGCGATCCTCGAAGCCGCGCGAAAGCGATAACGTCGAACAGCTTATTCACCACGGAGCCACGGAGAACAACAGAACTGAGTTGTTGCTTCGCTTTTCTCCGTGTTCTCCGTGTCTCCGTGGTGAAATAGGGTTTTTTCGGCGCTCTAATCCCCACTGCTATCATCGAAGGCGAATCATGGCCGCTACGCGCACAAAAATTCCGGCGCAGGACAGCCCTGCAGCAGAGCCGGTCAGCAACGGAGGGAAAGGCAATCCCGCCGGGCAGACCGCTCCCCTATCTGAGGTTTTGAAGGCCAATCAGGAAGGCGGACGCGCGGCCGAGGTTTCCCTCAAGCTCGAAACTTTTCTCATCGATGTCGCGGATACGCTTAACAGCACGCTGGAAACTGACAAGCTTCTCGCGCGTGTGGCTGAACTGGTGCGGCAGGTCATTGATTACGAGATCTTTGCCATTCTTCTGCTGAACGAGCGCACGCAAGAGCTGCGCATGCGGTTTCAAATCGGGCATACACCAGAAGTCGAGCGGCTGAAGATCAAAGTCGGACAAGGGATTACGGGAATGGCGGTCGAGCAGCGACGTGCCGTTCTGGTCTCGGACGTTCGCAAAGAACCCAAGTACATCAATGCTCACCCTCTGGTCCGTTCCGAACTGGCGGTACCGCTGATTGCCAAGAAGCGCGTGATCGGCGTGATCGATATTCAGGCGAGCAAAGAAGCCTATTTCACTGAAGAGCACAGCCGGATTCTGAGCCTCGTCGCATCGCGCATCGCAGCCGCAATCGAAAACGCTCGGTTGTACACGCGCGTAGCGCGACAGGCCCAAACGCTCATGGTCCTGAACGAAATCAGCCGCGAGCTTACTTCGATTCTGAATGTCGATCAGCTCTTCAAACGCATCGGCGAGCTGCTCACGCGGGTGATCGAGTACCAGATGTTTTCGATCCTCCTGGTGGACGAAGAACAGGCCATGCTCGTCCATCGCTTCTCGTTGCGATATCAGGAGAACATTCATCTCAAACATGACATTCCGGTTGGACGCGGACTCGTCGGATACGCAGTCAGAGAGAAAGTCGCAGTGCTCGCGCCCGACGTCACCAAAGATCCTCGGTATATAGAACTCAATCCGGAGACTCGTTCGGAGCTCTGCGTGCCGCTGATCTATAAGGAGCGGGCTATCGGCGTGCTCGATCTCGAAAACACCCGGCGCAATTCCTACACCGAAGATCACGTGCGCACGATGACGACGCTCGCCGGACAGATCGCGATTGCGATTGAGAATGCTCGTCTATATGAGCGCCTGGCACGCGAAGAACAACGGCTGGAGCGCGATCTCTCCATGGCCCGCGAACTCCAGATACGCCTGCTGCCTCCTGTGTGTCCGCAGCTTCGCAATGCCGATCTCGCCGCTAAGTTCGAACCGGCGCTGCTGATCGGCGGGGATTTGTTCGATTTCCTCGAGTACAGCGGTGGGCGGGTGGCACTCGCTCTGGGGGATGTAAGCGGCAAAGGCGCTCCGGCCGCGCTGTATGCCGCGCTTGTCAGCGGCCTGCTGCGTTCCACGGCATCGCTCGAGCCTTCTCCTGCCCAGATGCTTTCGGCCATCAATCTTTCGCTGAACGAGCGTCACATCGAAGCACAATACGTGACTATCGTGTATGCGGTGTGGGACGACGAATCGCGCGCCATGACTGTGGCAAACTCCGGTATTCCCCGCCCGATCGTTTGCCGAAACGGGAACCTTGAGGTCATCGAAAGCGCCGGCTTGCCGCTCGGTCTGTTTGAAGAAGCCAGCTACGACGAGGTCACGGTCAACGCGCAATCAGGCGATCTGTTCGTATTTTTCAGCGACGGTATCGCCGATGCT
>DASTZZ010000067.1 GCA_035764005.1 Terriglobales bacterium | reverse complement strand
ATGAATAACCTCGAACAGCTTATCGACTTTACCTGGGCTGTTCGACAGACTCTCACCGCGAATGGAATTACCGGCAGAGATGGAGCGGAGATCGATCATGTAGAGGTTTTCGAGTCGGCTGATCGTACCGACGCGGACAGCAAGAACTTCGTTCTGTGTCCGGGAAAAGCCTACGATCGTTCCCCTTGTGGGACGGGAACGAGCGCTAAGGTTGCGTGTCTTTATGCCGAGGGCAAACTTCAGCCGGGACAGAAGTGGAGACAGGAAAGCATCATCGGCAGTTTGTTTGAGGCTTCAATCACGGTGCAGAACGGTGAAGTGATTCCGAGCATCACCGGATCGGCATTCGTGAATGGCGAAGGATATTTGGTGCTCGATGAGCGCGATCCTTTTTGCTACGGCATTCCCGCACCGGGAACCGCTCACGAGATGGTTGCGAGTCATTGATGTCGCAGAATTTCGATGTCGTGATCGTCGGCGCTGGCATCGTCGGCGCAGCGTGTGCGCTGGAGTGCGCGCGGGCGGGACTGAAGACGGCGATCATAGAGGAAGGAATTGTCGGCGGAGGCGCAACGGCCGCAGGCATGGGACACATCGTCGCCATGGATGACTCCGACGCGCAGTTTGCTCTGACTCGCTACTCGCAGCAGTTGTGGCTGCATCTCAAGGACGAGCTTCCTGAAGATGTTGAGTTTGAAACCACTGGAACCATCTGGGTGGCTGCAGATGAAGAAGAGATGATCGAAGTTCGTCGCAAACAGGCTTACTACAGCGCACGTCGTGTGCCCTGCGAAATCCTGGATGCTCGAGCTCTCGCGGAGGCTGAGCCTAATCTGCGCAAAGGCTTGGCCGGCGGACTGCTCGTTCCCGAAGACGGAGTGCTCTATCCACCTACTGCCGCGCGCTGGTTGTGGTCGCTAGCGCAAAGTTGCGGAGCCACTGTGATTCAGGGAAGAGTGAGCGCAGTGAGCGAAGTCGGATTCAGTCTGCGCGACGGCAGCAGTTTCAATCCGGGAATCACGGTGGTTGCGACCGGCGCCTGGGCGCCGGAACTCGATGCGAGTCTCGAAATTAAGAAGCGCAAGGGACATCTGGCTATCACTGATCGCTACCCTGGCTATGTTCGCCATCAGCTTGTGGAACTCGGCTATCTGAAAAGCGCGCACTCAGTCACGGCCGACTCTGTTGCTTTCAACGTGCAGCCACGCGCAACCGGACAGATCCTGATCGGTTCCTCGCGCCAGTATGGCGCCGAGGACACCGCGATCGATCGCCAGATGATTCGCGCAATGCTGGCGCGTGCCTGCGAGTACATGCCCGATTTGGCACAAAAAGCGGTCGTGCGCTGCTGGACCGGGTTTCGCGCGGCTACTCCCGACAAGTTGCCGCTGATTGGTCCATCCGTAAAAAAGCCGAACATGTGGTTTGCGACTGGCCACGAAGGACTCGGAATTACCACTTCGCTCGGAACCGCAAAGCTGCTGGTCGATCAGATTCTCGGACGCAAGCCGGCGATTCCCTTTGAGCCATACCTGCCGTCGCGCCACTCGCGGGAGCACGTGTATGCCTGATGCTTTCGCGATTTCCCTTAATGGGAGAGAGTTGACGGTGCCTGCCGGAACGACAGTTGCAGCGGCTGTCTTCATTGCAGGGAATTCGAGTTTCCGCCGCTCGGTTTCAGGAGAGCCGCGCGGCCCGCTATGCGGCATGGGAGTGTGCTTCGAATGTCGAGTGACAGTTGACGGCGTGCGCCACGTCAAGAGCTGCCAGATGCTATGTAGGCACGGAATGCAGATAAACACCGATGAATAGGCAGAGTTGGGACATTGTCGTTGCCGGCGGAGGACCGGCGGGCATCGCCGCAGCTGTGAGCGCTGCCGAGTGCGGCGCGAGTGTTCTGCTCCTCGACGACAACCCCGCACTGGGTGGACAGATCTGGCGAGGAGAAGAAGCGAATCCATCGGTCCGTGCGGCACGCAAATGGAATCAGCGCTTAAAGAGCTTGAGTGTCGAGATCTTGCGCGGTTTTCGCATTTTTGACCAGGTGCGTCCAGGAGTTCTGGTTGCCGAGAGCGCCGACGGGATGCGGGAGATCAACTACGCACGCCTGATCCTCTGCACCGGTGCGCGCGAACGGTTCCTGCCCTTTCCGGGGTGGACGCTGCCAAACGTGATGGGAGCAGGCGGCCTGCAGGCGTTGGCAAAAGCAGGGGTTCCAATTCGGGACAAGCACGTCATTGTCGCCGGTACAGGGCCGTTGCTTTTGCCCGTTGCTGTGTATCTGAAGCGCCATGGCGCGAAAGTAGAACTGATTGCCGAGCAGGCTCCAGGCAAATCCGTCGTCGCCTTCGGAAGTACTCTGTGGCGATATCCACGAAAACTGGCGCAGGCGCTTGGAATATTCGGCAGTTTGGCCGGCATTCCGTTTCGATTTGGCTGTTGGGCGGTAGAAGCGAAGGGTGACGATTGTCTGCGCAGCGTTGTTCTCCAGCAGGGAGCAAAAAAGTTCGAGATCGAATGTGACTATCTTGCGTGCGGTTTTCATCTGGTACCTAATCTGGAACTCGCCAGCTTGCTGGGCTGCGAGATCAACGCTGGAGCTGTACCGGTGAACGAACTGCAGCAGACCTCCATCGCAAACGTCTACTGCGCTGGAGAGCCGACAGGAATCGGCGGCGTTGATCTCGCCATTGTCGAAGGCCAGATTGCAGGATCCGTGGCCGCAGGACAGCCGCAAAAGGCCCGGAGGCTTTTCCGAGCACGAACACGTCATCGTGAATTCGCGAATGCGGTGGAGAATGCATTTGAGTTGCGCGAAGAACTGAAGAAGCTCGCGCGCGAAGACACGTTCATATGTCGCTGTGAGGATGTGCGCTTCGACCGGCTGGCGCGATGTCGAAGTTGGCGCGAAGCAAAGTTGTATACGCGTTGCGGCATGGGGCCGTGTCAAGGCCGCATCTGCGGCGCTGCGACAGAATTTCTATTTGGCTGGAGTGCCGAATCGGTGCGTCCACCGATAATCGAGGCGCGAGTCGAGAGCCTTATGGCAACTGAAGAGAGTGGGCCTGAAGTCAGGGTTTAAGGAGCGAACACAATGAAATGGCGCGGCGTGATGCCGGCAATCACCACCTGCTTTGATGAATCTCTGCGGGTTGATCATGGCTTTTTGGCTGAGCACTGCCGCTGGCTGATCGACAACGGCTGCACGGGAATTGTCGCCTTAGGTTCTCTCGGCGAGGGTGCCACCTTGAGTTTCGATGAGAAGCTCGCGGTTGTGCGCACGTGCATCAACGCAGTTCGCGGGCGCGCTCCGGTCGTTGCGTCGATCTCTTCCCTCAGCACGGCGGAATCGGTTGCATTGGCAAAAGGGGCAGCCGACCTGGGATGCGACGCATTAATGGTGTTGCCGCCATATGTATATCAAGGTGATGCGCGCGAGATGATGGCGCATATCTCCGCGGTCCTGCGGGCAACTCCGCTCTCGACGATGCTCTACAACAATCCGATTGCCTACGGCACGGATTTCTTACCTGAGCAGATTGCTCAGCTTGCTGCCGAGCATTCGAATCTGCATGCTGTAAAAGAATCCAGCGCCGATGTTCGTCGCGTGAGTGCCATTCGGGCCTTGCTGAATGGCGGAATGCAAGTCTTTGTCGGAGTTGATGACGCGATCGTAGAGGCACTTGGTGTAGGCGCCGTCGGCTGGATCGCGGGGTTAGTAAATGCACTTCCACGTGAGTCGGTGGATCTTTTCGAGTACGCGACGAAAGGCGATCGCGAAAAAGCGCTCGAACTCTATTACTGGTTCCTGCCGCTGCTGCGCATGGATACAGTTCCCAAATTTGTTCAGCTCATCAAGCTGGTGCAAGAGATCGTCGGCATGGGAAACAGTCGAGTGCGTCCGCCGCGCCTTCAGCTAGTCGGAAAGGAGTTGGAGGAGACCCGCGCAATTGTGAAGCAGGCGCTCGCCAATCGACCCAAAGTCACCGCAGGATCGAGCGCCGCTGCAGCGCTGCAGCGCTGAGAAGAGACAACATGGACCTTCGCGGAGAATCGCTCATCGGCTTTGAAGCTGCCTCCCGAAATGGGACTCCCTTTCGGGCGATGAATCCTCTGACCGGCCAAACCGTTCCTCCTGATTTCCACCGAACCGATGCCGCGGATGTCGACCGAGCAGCAAGACTCGCCAAGTCAGCCTTTCGAAGCTATCGCCGATGGACAGGGAAGCAGAAGGCAAGTCTGCTGAAGCAGGTCGCCAGTGCGATCGAAGCTCTTGGACAGGAACTCATCGATCGCACAGCTCTTGAGACTGCATTAGGTCAGGATCGCCTTAAAGGAGAACTTGCTCGCACCTGCAATCAACTTCGTCTCTTTGCTTCAGTCGTCGAGGAAGGCTCTTGGGTAAATGCGCGAATCGACCTGGCAGATCCAAATCGGAAGCCTCTGCCGAAAGCGGACATTCGCTCCATGCTGCGTCCCATTGGACCTGTGGCAGTCTTCGGCGCGAGCAATTTTCCGCTGGCGTTTTCGGTTGCGGGAGGTGATACAGCATCTGCTCTCGCTGCTGGAAATCCAGTCGTGGCCAAGGCCCATCCCGCCCATCCTGGAGCAAGCGAGATGGTGGGTCGAGCAATCATCGAAGCTTGTCATGCTGGTGGCGCTCCCGAAGGAACTTTTTCGCTGCTGTTCGATTCCGGTACCGAGGTGGGAAGCAAGCTGGTCCAGCATCCTGCGATCAAAGCGGGAGGGTTTACTGGCTCCCGCACCGGTGGTCGTGCGCTGATGAACCTGGCTGCGGCTCGACCTGATCCCATCCCTTTCTTCGCTGAGATGAGCAGCACCAATCCTGTGTTCGTGCTGCCACACGCCGCAGCTGAAAGAGCAGAGCAGATTGCGACTGGACTATACGGCTCTTTCACCCTCGGAGCCGGGCAGTTTTGCACGAAGCCAGGCTTGGTTCTTCTCGGCCCAAATCAAGGATCAGAGCGGCTATCCGCCAAGCTGAGAGAACTTACCAGCGCAGCTTCTGACCACGTTCTGCTCACCGCGGGTATATGCAAATCGTACGAACAGGGATTGGCGCAACGGACGAAATTACGTCAGATCTCATCATCCCGACCGAAAGATGCTGGATTCCGCGCTGCCACGACTCTATTCGAAGCCGAGATGGATGACGTGTTGTCGGAGCATGATCTTGCCGACGAACTCTTCGGACCGTCCACACTGATCGTGCGATATCAGCGGCGTGAGAAGTTGCTCCGCTTTGCCGAAGGACTCGAAGGACATCTAACCGCAACGATTCACGGCACCGAGCAGGACTTGCGCGACTACGCCGACCTGGTCGAAATTCTCGAGCACAAAGTCGGCCGCCTCGTTTTCAACGGATATCCGACCGGTGTGGAGGTGAGTCATGCAATGGTGCATGGCGGACCATATCCTTCCACCTCCGACTCGCGGTTTACGTCGGTCGGCACCCTGGCAATTTTGCGCTTCGCGAGACCGGTATGCTTCCAGAATTTTCCCGATGCAGCACTTCCTCAGGAGTTGCAGAATGGGAATCCGCTCGGAATTTGGCGAACTGTCAACGGGGCACTCTCGCGCGAGACTCTCAGTTCATAATCCGGCGCTACTCATCGTATTGAAAGGAAGTGGAATCATATGGTGACGATGTCGAAGTCCTTCCTGAAAATGCTGTTTGTCGTTCTCGTCATCACTTTGCTCGCAGCCACTATGGCCGCCCAACGTCGACGCGGCGGCGGCGGCGAAGCAGGCTTTCGCTTTCGATTCATTGGTCCCGTTGTGGGTAATCGCATTGCTGCCATTACGGGTATTGCTGGAGATCCAAGTACGTACTATGCCGGAGCGGCATCCGGCGGAATTTGGAAGTCAATTGATGGCGGCAATCGTTGGGAACCCATCTTTGAAGACGAGCCTGTAGCTGCAATCGGAGCGCTTGCTGTCGCGCGTTCCGACAAATCTACTGTGTGGGCCGGAACGGGCGAGCCTTGGGCGATTCGCGATAGTGATGTCGGCGGCGATGGGGTGTACAAGTCTGTCGATGCGGGAAAATCGTGGAAACACATGGGACTCGATCAGACTGGGCGCATTGCTCGCATCATCATCAATCCTTCCGATGCGAACACCGTCTTCGTCTGCGCCGAAGGCCGACTGACCGGGCCACAGCAGGAGCGCGGCGTGTATCGAACGACGGATGGCGGAGAACATTGGGATCGTGTGCTCTTTGTTGACGAGAACACGGGGTGCTCAGGGCTGTCGATGGATCCGCAAAACCCACGAGTTCTCTTCGCGGGCACATGGCAAGTGGTGATGCATACGTATGGCGAATTCAGCGGCGGACCGGGCAGCGGCATCTATGTTTCCCGTGATGGCGGCAGTAAGTGGGAGAAAATCGAAGGCCACGGACTACCGCATTCCCCGGTGGGGAAAATCGATGTTGCGGTCGCGCCGACCGACTCCAACCGCGTGTATGCGCTGATTCAAACTGCTGACCAAGGATCGGTTTGGCGCTCAGACGATGCTGGTCGGAGCTGGCGAGTTTCAAATTGGGACCGATCATTAATCGGCCGTGCCGGCTATTACATCCGCATTGCGGTTTCACCCAGCGACGAGAATGAGGTGCTGATTTCCAACAGCAGCTTTCATCGCTCGCTCGATGGAGGCGAAACTTTTGAGACGGTCCCTTGGGGCGGCGACAATCACGACATCTGGATCGATCCCCAAAATGCCGATCGTTTTGTGATTACCAACGACGCCGGCCTGATCATCACTCAGGTACACGGACGCGGGTTCCAGCGAGTAACTCTGCCGATAGGACAGATGTATCACGTCGCCGTGGATGACCAGGTCCCCTATTACGTTTACAGCAACATGCAGGACGATGGCACGATGCGCGGCCCGAGCACGTCCTCGGGATTTGGATTCAACGGCGATGTTGGTTGGGAGCACCGTCTTGGCGGCTGCGAGTCTGGGTTCACCATCCCTGATCCAACCGATACGAACATCGTATGGGCATCCTGTTACGGAGATGAAGTTACGCGTTACGATGCGCGTATCAAGGAAGCGCGTTCGGTAAGTCCGTGGCGGCATACTCTGGATTCAGCGCCGAACGAGAGCAAGTACCGCTGTCACTGGACTCCGCCTTTGGCGATTGATCCCTTCGATCACAACACTGTCTATTACGGCTGCCAGGTGATTTTCAAGACCACCAACGCAGGACAAAGTTGGAGCGTGATCAGCCCTGACCTCTCAACTCAGGATCCTAGCCGCATCGTATCTTCGGGCGGCATTGTTGGCGACAATCTCGGTCAGTTTTACGGAGAAGTCGTTTTCGCAATTGCTCCTTCAACCGTAGAAAAGAACCTGATCTGGGCGGGAACCAATGACGGCAAAGTCTGGTACACGCGGGATGGCAGCCACTGGAACGACGTCACGAGCAGCATGCCGATGCCAGCGTGGGGAACCGTCACCAGCATTCAACCTTCCTTTTTCGACCCGGGCACGGCTTATGTCGCGGTTGACTATCACTTGATGGACAATCGCGATCCATTTATTTACAAGACTACGAACTTCGGCAAGTCTTGGACTCTCATTTCGGGAGGAATCCCGAAAGGCCCGCTTTCGTACGTGCGCACAGTCGCCGAGGATCCCAACAAGAAAGGACTGCTCTTCGCCGGAACCGGCAATGCGCTCTATTATTCATCGGACGATGGTGAGCACTGGACGAATCTACAGGCAGGACTGCCGCACGCAACGGTTTCCTGGATTATCGTTCAAAAAAGATTTCATGATCTGGTGGTCTCAACCTATGGTCGAGGCCTCTACATCCTTGATGACATTAGTTCTCTCGAGCAGAAGGCCGGAAACTCCAACGATGCTGCGGTTAGACTCTTCGCCAATCGAGCTGCTTACAGGTTCTCGCGTAATCCGCGAGCGCTCATTGATTTCGAGCTGAAGGCTGCACCGAAAGGCCGTGTGCAAATCGAGATCGTTGATTCTTCCGGCGAGGTAGTGCGCTCGCTGGAGCCTCCGGCACACGCTGGGCTGAATCGCAGCTTTTGGGATCTGCACTACGAAGGTCCGACTGCGGTGCGGCTGCGCACCACGCCACCGGAGAATCCACACATCTGGGAAGAACCGCGCTTTCGTGGACACGATTGGCGGCCGATCACACACTGGGGTATGGAAACGAACCCCGCGGGCCCACTCGTCGCTCCAGGAAAGTACACAGTCAAATTGACAGTTGATGGCGAATCATTCACTCAGCCGCTCGAAGTGCTACGCGATCCGAAGATCACAACATCGGATGAAGACATCCAGCGCTCGGTTAAGCTGCAGTTGCGCATTCGCGACGACGTGACCAAGACTGCCGACATGATTAACAACCTTGAATGGTCGCGCAAGCAGTTGGGGGATTTGGAACGGATGTATGCCGAAAGTAAGAATCAAGATATGGTGAAATCGGTCCAAGACATGGATCACCGCATGCAGAATGTCGAGTACAAGCTCGTCTCCAAAGCACTTACCACGAGCGACGATAAGTACTACGTCGAGGCGTACAAGATCTACTACAACCTGCTGTGGCTTGATGGAGAGGTAGGTGTGGGAGCCGGCGACGTGGCCGGTGGCGAGGACTTCGCACCAACTGACACCAGCATCGGCCTGCTCAACGAAATCGAGCAGGAACTCACCGGCGTTCAAACAGAGTACAAGGATTTAATGGAGCAGCACCTTCCGGCATTCAATAGGGCGCTTCTTGAACATGGGGCAGTGCCTCTTGGGGTTTCGGCTCCAAGCAAAGCGACCAGCACAACTCCGGCTGGGAATGATTAGGACGACGCCGAGATAGAAGAGCCTGGACTCGCCTCGTCAGTAGCGTTCGCGGCAACGAATGGTGTAGAGGAGCCTTTATCTCTGACCCATTCCCTACCGGGAACGGTACTGACTTCAGTAGTTCAATTACGTTGTCGATGTACGGGGTCTCTCGCCCCCGGTAGCAGTTATCTTCCAGTACACGTCATAGCGTTCGTGCACGATATCGTTGATCGGCACCAGGGCTTGCGCTCCAGACTCTCCCGCAGCTTCGAAGGTCAGCGGCTGGTTTCCTGCGCGAATCCAACTTGCTGGATCGTCTACCTTGCCCTTTGCTCCCGGTAGTTCCGGAATGGGACGCGGGCCTGATCCGCGCTCGCGATGTTCGAATGGGCCGGTATCGCCGTACCAACGATCGCGAGGCGCTTCTTCGTGTTTCGCGGCGAGCACCAGAGGTCCGTACATCGGGGCCTGAACCGTGTGGTCATCCGGCATCTGCGAACCGTGAATATCCATGGGGAGACTGAGCTCGATAGTGTCATTGTTCTTCCACGGACCACGCAGCGTCAGATAGCTGCTTTGGCTGGAAAAGACCGGCAGAGGACGCCCATTGATTTTCACACTTCCACCATTGGCCCAATATGGGATGCGTAAACGTATGGCAACATCAGTCGGCTGCTGTGCCGTGATGGTGAGCTTTGTGCCTTGCTGCCGCGGAAAATCAGTGTCCTGCCGCAATTTCAGCTTTTTCTCTGGCCAACTCACTTCAGACGGTACATAGAGATTTACGTAGATTGAGTTGTCATCATGGAAGTAGATCGTGTCGTTGAGCTTCCCGAATTCCTCGACTCCGGTTCCGTTGCAGCACCAGAATGAGTCGGTTGGCGTCGCATACGTCTTCCAGAGGTCTACGCCGATTGGGTAGTAATACATCGTGGTTCCCGTTTCAGGATCCATGGTGCCAAGACGGTGATTGAAGACGACACGTTCGTAGTAATCCATATAGCGCGCCTCAGGCGACCAGCCGAACAGATGCCGCGTGAGCTTCAGCATGTTGTAGGCGCAGCAATCTTCAGTAGTGCTCGGACCAAGCTGAGTCGAGAGTTTGCCAGGATCGGTTTGCCAGCCCTCGCCGTTGCTGGTCCCACCGTTGCAGTAAGAGCGCTCGCTGACGACTTCATCCCAGAAATACTGGGCGATGTCGTGATACTTCGAATCGTGCGTGAGTTCGTATGAACGAGCCGCTGCAATCACTTGCGGGATGTGCGTGTTCACGTGCAATCCCTTCAGTTCGTCGCGATGGTTCTCCAGCGGTTCGAAGAAGGCTTTCTTATCGAAACGATGCGCAGCGCCGAGGTACTGATACTTTCCCGTAACCGCATAAAGATTGCAGAGCACCTCTCCCATGCCGCCGTACTCGGTGCCAAGCACGCGCTGCATGTGCTCGTAGCTGAGCGGACCCGTCCACATTCCTACCCACCCGGCCATGTCTTCGGCGACTTGAAGCGCTTCGGTGTTGCCGGTGTGCACATACATGTCGAGCATTCCGGCCATGATTTTGTGGATGGTGTAGAACGGTGCCCAGACGCGAACGCGATCGCGCAGACGGTCGAAGAACTCGTCGGGAAATGCGCTGAGATATCCGTTCTTGTTAGCGACCTGGCATTTGCGCAAATCAGAGACGAGCGCGTTGCCCTTCTTCTTGAGATCCTCATCGCCCGTGCTCGCGTACATCAGAGCCACGGCTGAGAGATAATGGCCGCCGTTGAAGTGTCCGCGCAACTCGGAATCTGGTTTTTCCCAGCCGCCGAATGGTTCAGCAGACGAAGGGAGGCCGGCAGTGATGTTGAACGAGTACGCCAGCCGGTCATTCGGTAGTGAATGCAGATATTGGCGATTCTTCTCTTGCACGCGGGAGCAAGTTCCTTCGAGCAGACGAACCTGCTTCATGGGAAAGGGAACTGCCGCCCAAGGCACCCGTTCCCGGTTCACCGGTTTGCCCGTGCTGTCGATGGAATTGACCACGGGATCTTGCGCGAACAGGTTGTTTGCTGAAGAAGGAAGAACCGCCGCGCCGGCAACGGCAGCAGCTCCGGCCATGAACTTTCTACGGGAAACGTTGGTAAGTGTCATTACGAATTGCTCCGTGCTGCGGGTTCGGGGATCCGCAGGCCGATTAAGTGGGAAGCCAAGCTTCCAAAAACTTCGTAGATTGCGCTGTAATCGTTTACAGATTGTACGCATCTCGCGATACTGCGCAATCGTAAAATAACGTTAGTTGTCTTCAATTTGTGCAATGAAAGCGGTTGCATAGAATCGACGAAAGTCTGCGAGGAAAGTATGCAGCGACTCCTCTCATTTTTGTTTGTGCTCCTTTTTTCGATAACAGCTTGCGCCTACACAGAACGAGCTCCTGATTTTTCGTTCGACGCAGTTTGGCTCGATAAAGACGCGAAGGTGCCGCATTCGATCAAGGCATATCGCGGACGCGTGGTGCTGATCGACTTCTGGGAATACACCTGTATTAACTGCATCCGCGATTTTGCCGTGCTGAAGCGTTGGTACGCGAAATACCATCCGTACGGTTTCGAGATCATCGGTGTGCATTTCGGCGAGTTCGCGATGGGATACAAGCCAGAAAACGTTCGCCGCGCTGCGCAGCGATTCCAATTGCCATGGCCGATCGTTGCCGACGTGAATGGTTCCATCTGGAAAGCCTACAAATCCGAATCGTGGCCGAATCGGCATCTCATCGATCCCAGCGGCGACATCGTGATGCACATCGAAGGCGAGGGCAACAACGCTCCGATGGAAGTCAAGATTCGCGAACTGCTGCTGCCGCAGCATCCCGAGGTCGCAAAGATTCCGCTTGATCCTGACGAGAACACTTTCGCGCCGCAGTGCGGGCGAGTGACGGAAGAAACTTACGTCGGTGACTGGTTTGGCCGCGGAGCGCTCGAGAATCGCGAGAAGTACGAGGACGGATATGTCGTGCACTTCAAAGCCAACCAGGAGCCCGACGACGGGCGCGTGATCCTCGACGGCAGTTGGCGTACCGATCACGATGGCGTTACCTCTGCCGATAAGCACGACAACAAAGCGATGCTCAGGTATCACGCGCGCTCGGTTTACGCCGTCATGAGTGTGGACGATCCCAAGAAACCAGTGCGAGTTGATGTCTCGCAGGATGGCACGCCTTTGGGCTATGCCTCGGGGGCTGACGTGAAAACCGACGCGCAAGGTTCTTATATCGAAGTGAGTGAGCCGAGAATGTACTACGTAATTAAGAATCCGGCTTTGGCATCGCATCTGCTGACGCTTGCCCCTGAAGGAAAGGGCTTCACGCTGCATTCGTTTACCTACGGCAACGATTGCCAGCAGAACTTCGATGCTAAGTAAATCATTCATTAGATCGAAACCGTGATCGGATGACCGCTGAAATCGAATGCATGCGTTCCCTTTTCGGGAACCAGACGGACTTCCATCTTCCGCCGCAACGGCGGGAGCATACGCGAGCCGGGAAGAAGGCGAACTGACAGCCGCTTTTGTTGTCCGTCCCATCGCGCTCCAATCTTCATCCATTCGCCGCGATGGTAATCGAAGCTGTTGCCGTCATCTTCGTAGATCGTGCCGGAAGACCCCGCTCCGGGATAGACGACAAACGCCAGCGGCTCCTCGGACTTCTCGCTCGTGAATTGCTTGATCGGGCCAAACGGAAGAATCGCTCCTGCCCGAACGTATAGAGGTATGGTCGCCAAGTCTACCGGACGATTTACTTCCCGGCCGCCTGTGACCTTCTCTTCGGTCCAGAAGTCATACCAATCGCCTTCTGGCAGATAAACTGTCTTTGTGGTTGCGCCTTTTTCCGTTACCGGTGCGACGAGAATGTCGCGTCCCCACAGATATTCGTCCGCTCGATTGACGGCCTTGGGATCGTTCGGATAATGCAGCCACAGCGCGCGGATGATCGGCAGTCCAGTTTCGTGACTTTCGCGCACGGCAGTGTAGAGATAGGGAAGCAGTCGATAGCGTAGCTCCAGATACTTGCGGCAGATCGGCTCGACATCGGGATTATGCAGCTCGCTGGGATCGGGATTCGCAGCTTCGCCGTAGTTACTGATTTCATTTGGCCCAAGCTCTCCGGTATTCCATTGCCATGGCAAACGCAGCTTCCAATCGCGCCCATGTCCCCTGAACAGCGGACAGAACGCGCTGAACTGAAACCAGCGAACGAAAAGCTCGCCGTTAAATTCTTTCGTCGGAACGAAACCACCGGTGTCGGTGCCCCAAAATGGGATTCCCGAGAGTCCCGTATTGATACTAATCGGAATATGGTTACGCAGTGTCTCCCACGTAGAGTACACGTCGCCCGACCAAAGAAAAGGTGCGTAGCGCTGCATTCCCGCATAGCCATTGCGGTGCAGCGCGTAAGGCCGCTGATTTGGATGATCAAGCTGCGGCCCTTCGTAGTACATGCGATTGCGCGTGAGCCGCGAAGCTGCGTCGAGAGGGTCGCCTTCATCTGGCCACCACCCATCCACGCCTAGAGCAAAATCTTTGCGATGCGCGTCCCAGTAGCAGCTCACTTCCGTTTCATCAAATCGCGGCAGGCTACAAGTGTCATGGACACTCCCGCGCAGCGTGCGTGTGAGGATCACTGCGTGCAGCACCACGCGAAAATTCAAACGATGGAATTCGTCGAGTATCTCTTTGGGATCAGGAAAAGCCCGCCGATTGAATTGGAATGATCCGTTTTCCGTATTCCATCCTGATGGACAGAAGCCGGTTCCGAGATAGATCAGCGCATCGCACGGCAGCTTCTTTTCGCGGAAGGTGCGCGCAATAGAAAGGATCTCGTCGCGACTGGTGATGGTGCGATGCGATTGCTGATAACCGAGCGACCACAGCGGCGGCATCTCCGGATGTCCCGTAATGCGCGCGTATTCCGCCATTGCCTGCGCCGGTTCCTTTACGCTAACAACGAAAGTGTCGATCGGTAACGCAGCTTTCGGATCATTCGCTGTGAGCTTGCCTTCGGAATCGGTGAGATCGAAGGTGGCGAGCGGCTGGTGTACGAACATAGCCCAACCCGAGGTCCCGATCATCCACTGGATGGGGACGCGCCCGCCGTAAGTACGAAGGTGATATCCGCCCTGACCGCTCCGCATGGGATCGAGATTCCCGCGACGGTCGAACTGAGGACCCCCCTCGCCCATTCCCAAAATAGGACCATCGCCGAGCAGAAAAGTTACTGCGCCGCTCTCTTCGTCAACTCGCAATTCCTGTACAGGTTTGCCGTCGGTGTCCGACACCTTAATCGTTAGCGGATTACGTTGGATTGAGACGCGAGGGCCTGTCACACTCTTGCGGGGCGTGGATGATCGCAGCTGGGCTTCGAGAACTGCACCATCATCGATCTGCGCTCCGGGAGCAGAGCCAGATTCAGCGATCTGAATACGAGCAGTGTGGGGACTGATTGTCGAGATGGAAATCCGTGCTTCCCGGCCGGCGATCTGAATGTGCTCTTGAGCGAGGAGCAGAGTAGGCAAATCGAGGCAGCTTGCGGCAATTGCACCGCCCAACAACTTCAGCGCGTTTCGGCGAGGCAGGTTTTTTGAGCTCACAGTGTCTGTGCTGCTGATATGGATATTGTATACAATGCCGCTTCGCCTGCAAACGGCGATTTGGCAGCAATAAAGGATATTGGAGAACTATGACCGCTCTCGGACGTGCCCTGTCGAAGCTTCTTGTTTTCTCGTTGTTCGCTTGCCTGCTACTGGCGACTTCTTATGCTCAAGAACTTCCGACTGCGCCGGAATCATCCGTCTCAGCGCTGACCCCGGAACCGGGATATTTCACGGAGCCGGGCGTCGCGATCAATCCCAAACATCCTGAGCAGGTAGTCGCTGTCTTCCAGGACAACGCGCATGCCGCCTACTCCACTGACGGCGGCAATCATTGGCAACTCGCCACCGGCGTAGAGTCAACGCGCTACAGGGTTTCCGGAGACGTGTCGGTCGTGTTTGATACGCGCGGTCACGCCATCATCTCCTACATGGCTTTCGACAAGCTCGGCACCTACAACTATTGGGGACACAACTCCTCCCGCAATGGACTTTACCTGCGCAGATCGCTCGATGGCGGCAAGACCTGGGAAGCGAACGATATTGCCGTCATCGCGCACGACAGCACCGAGCAGAATCCTCCGTGGGAAGACAAGCCGTACATCGTCTCGGATACCACACAAAGCAAATACGCTGGAAATCTGTACATCGGCTGGACTCGTTGGACGCTGCAGGACTCGGAAATCCTATTGACGCGTTCCACTGACGGCGGCGAGACCTGGTCGAAGCCCATCGAGATCGACACGCATCGCGGGTTGCCGCGCGACGACAATGGCGCGCTTGAGGGTTTCGACGGTGTAGTAGCGCCGGATGGAACGCTGTACGTCGTATGGAACGACGGCAATGACATGATGCTTGCCATTTCCCATAATGGTGGTCAGAGCTTCGATAAGCCGCGAAAGATCGTCCAGACCGCGCCGATCATGTTCAAGGTTCAGGATGTGGCACGCGCAAATGGCTTTCCCCAAATCGCACTCGCGCCGAAGGCAGGAAAGCATGGTCGGCTGTACGTGACCTGGAGCGATTACCGCAATGGCGATGTCGACGTTTTCTGCGCAACCTCTGACGACGAAGGCCGATCCTGGTCCGCACCCGTGCGCGTGAACGATGACGCGCAACACGACGGCGCCGATCAGTATTTTCAGTGGCTCTCAGTTGATCCCGCGACGAGCGATGCATACGTCATTTTCTATGACCGCCGCAATTCCAAGAACAACGAGCAACAGACCGTGACCCTCGCACGATCCAGCGATGGAGGTCGTTCCTTCAAGAATTACGCGTGGACCACTGAGCCGTTCCGAGCCTACGAAGCCTTCATGGGCGACTACACGGGAATCGCGGCCCTCAACGGTCGCGTGTATGGAGTCTGGACGGAGAAGCCCGCACCCACGGCGACCGATCCGACCGCGCGCGCGGCGGAAGCCAGGCGTCCGCGCAACACTTTGGTCAAAGTTGGAGTGGCGGATTTCAGTAATGCGCACTGAATCCTCTGGATGTACGTTTCTTAACAGAACCGCTTGAGCACGAGAGGAAAGCGCACTTACAATCCGAGTGCCGGGCAGGTTCAAGACCATCAAACCGAATACGGGAAATATGAGTTTGCAGGCTGTGGCAAAAAAGGCGGGTGTTTCCGTCGCCACGGTTTCCCGCGTTCTAAACAACCTGTCAGTTGTGAAGAACACGACGCGCGCCCGCGTGATGAAGGCCGCAACGGAGCTCAAGTATCATCCCAACCTGCACGCTCGTTCGCTGGCTCGTGGAAGTAGTCGGACTTTAGGGATCATTGTGTCCAACATGGACAATCCCTTCTTCCTCGACATCTTCCGCACCCTGCAATCAGACGCTCATGCGCGCGGCTATGAAGTCGTTGTTGCCAACACTGACTACAGTCCCGAGCAGTTGCTCGCGAGCATTCGGCTAATGATCGGATGGCGCGTCGCCGGCCTCGCGGCGATTGTTTCGGAGATGCACGGCGATCTCATTCGCCTGATCATCGACAGTCACATTCCCACTGTCTTCTACGATGTTGGCTCGACCGCTGAGAACATCACGAATGTGCGAGTCGATTACCGCAAAGGGATGCACCGGATTGTGCAGTATCTGCACAGCATAGGACATCGACGAATGGCGTTTGCCGGTCACCACTCGACGCTGCGGCCAATCGGCGATCGTCGTCAGTCGTTTTTGGAAACCGTTCGCGAATTCGGCTGTCAGGCCGTACAAACCGTTGCCGCTGACGACGGCCTCGAAGGTGGTCGTCACGCTGCGCATGAGCTTATGAGTTCTTCCGAGCGGCCGACAGCGATCGTCTGTGTAAACGACTTCATGGCGGTTGGAGTCTTGCGTTATCTGCGCGAGCACGGCGTTCGCGTGCCCCAGGAGATCTCTGTCACAGGCTTTGACAATATCCGCCTCGCTGAATTCAGTTCACCGTCGCTCACGTCGGTACACATTCCCCGAGACCGTATTGGTCACATCGCCTTTGAAAGGCTCGTCTCAGAAGAGACGAAGTCGAACGCTCGCGAACTGCTCATCGATCCTGAGCTGGTGGTTCGCGAATCAACCGGCCCAACTTCAGTTTAGTGTTGCCGCGGTTTGCTCATTTCTCTCGCAGCTCTACCCACGTAATCGAGGCTCCAAGCGGAACTGCGTATGCGCCGCGCTCACTGGGGAACGACTTTGCGAGTTGGTATTCCTTGGCTGAGTCCGGCTTGGCGGGTTGGTCGATGCGCAGCAGCGCCTTTGCTGTCCCGTCGCTGCGAGGAGCCAGGCCAACTCGGACTTTGTGGGTGCGCCAATCGAATTCCACCTCGGAGAACTCTCCCGAATCCAACGTCAACCACAGTCCGACTGGCGCGAGATAGATCCGGTTGCGGAATGAATCGAGCGGCTTGGCTTTTACAATCCCATTCTGGGCTGTTAAGTTTGCCCCGAATGCTACCCAGCCAAAATCGGGATGATCGACGATATAAGTCGCCGTGTTCAGCGCGTGACCAAAGAAGTTCGGACCGTAGTCTCCCGAATAGGGATCAAACTTGAGCATGTCCGGGAATGCATGAAATGCGCACGACGCAAAGCCGTCCTGATCGATGTTGGTGAGAGCGCCCATCGTGCCTCCGTATCCGACGCGCAGCAGATAAAAGTCATCGGGATGCTCGCGATAGGCTGCGAGCACAGGAATGGCATTGAGTCCGGAGCCATAATGATGAAGCTGCCGCTCTAAGCGTGGATACTTTCCTGCATAGAGGAAATCCCAGAAACGGCGTGCGCTGCCGTTGTATCCCCAATGGGGTAGAGTGGGCATGTATCCCAAAATGGCATCGAGCGTGACTTCCGCTTTTTCCTCGAAGCCAAAGAATTTAGTCCAGGCATCGACCTCTTCCTGGCCGGTTGAATCCCACGGCATCTCGCTGCCAAACGGATACGGCTCCTGCTTCCAGCGATCAGCGCGTTCGCGCATCTTCGCTTCGAGACTCTGAGCCTCCGTCGTCATACCTTCGCGGCGAAGATCGTCGAGAATCTTCACGAAGATGTCGCCCTCCATCTGCCCAAACCGGGCATAGCCGGCGGCAAATTTCGTCATCGCCATGGAGGTCTCATAGGCGTGCGACAGATACCAGCGCCAGTCATGGTTAGTGACTAAGCCCTGGCGATCGCGAGCCAGCCGATACATGACCCAATACGCCGCCGCTACGTGCGGGTAATCGAACGAACGATCCACCTGCTCGGAAGCTTTCTTGCTCCAGCTCGTCCAACCGTGCCAGTTCAGATCGTCGCGGTAGTAGCTTGGCGGGAGTTCGTCAGGCTGGTAGTAGAAGAGGCTTTTGCGTACTCCGTACTGTTTCTCGCCGTCGCTGTATTGCAGATGTCCCCAGAGCACGCCGTCGACGAACTGCTGAACTTTCGCAAGCTCCTGCTTGTCCGGCTGGCCAAATTCCTTCATCACCAGCGCGAGCCACGAACCCGCGCCGGCTTCATCACTCAAGCCCGCGATCCACACGCGGCTGTCTTGCTTGACGATTTGATTGGCCTCGCGATCGTAACTGATGGCCGACGGAGCGCGATGAAAGGGATCATTCGGAGCGTCAAACCATTGCCTGGTAGTGAGGAAGCGACCCAGGTCCGCGACCGCCTCACGCTCAGGCTTGATGACGTCATAATGAATCGCCTGAACGAGGCCATCTTCGTACGTTACGACCAGCCGCGCCCGGCCCCACGTGTGTCCTCTCAGCGTGTACGCCTTCCATCCATTGTTTGCCGGAGCATCGTTGTGCCAGGTCAGTGCTCCAGCAGGCTCGACCGAAATAGAACGCACGGGCTGGCCGTATTTGAGGAACAGCCGGACATCGAGGTCGGTGGGTACCACATATCCTGGAATTCCCACCGCGACCGGCCGACCATTGGCCGCTAGCGTGGATTCCATGTCACGAATGGAGTCGGACACTAAGAATTTAAGACCGTAGGTCTTCGATTCTCCTGGTGCGAGCGTCAACTCTGTAGGCGGATTCCACTGCTGCGCTTTTTTCCATTCATTCTCGGCAAAAGCAACGGTGTGAACCATCCAGTCATAGAAGCCCTCGAAGGTCATTCCGCGCGGAGTGGGATCAGTAAAAATCTGGGGAGCCGGCGGCTCACTCGATCCCCGAGTTCTATGCGGTCCCAAAATGGGACTATAGGCTTCAAACGGTGTTTGGCCGTCAGGAATCACGAGAAGGGCTGGCCCATGGCCATTCAGGCGCGTGACCTGTAGATATCCGGCGTCCATTCCAACGTACGGGTCGTAGAAGGAGCAGATGGCGTGTGCCTGCTCGAGGGTTCGGTTATTCAGTACGTTATCGAACACCATCGGAATGCCTAGCGATCCGATCTGAACAGGCTGCGAAGACTTATTTTTCAAAGCAAACCGCAGAACCAGCTTCCCATCTTCGACCTGCCAGCTTCGCGTGATCTCGAGAGGAATATCCGCCGGCAAAGTTGGAGAAAGGTCGGCGGCCGCCAGAACATTTCCCGAAGCGGGAAGCGCAGTGACCGGCGCCCGCGCGAGAGCGGTCGAGTAGCTTTTCCATTCACCGGAGGTGCCCTCGCGCAAGCGCAGATCAATGTCGCCCAAATGGTAGTAGCCGTCGTGCGAACGCTGAACCAGCAGGTCACCAGGAGTGAAATCAAAGCTCTTGTCCTGCGTCGGATGCAGAGCAGCTACGGTTTGCGACGAGCGCACCAGGCTCAATTCGAGCTCGGGAGTCTGCAAGCTCATCGTCCCGTCGCTCAACATCGGTCCAGGAGTGGGTGGGGGCGGCGTGCGCTGTTGAGCAGCGACGTAGCTCAGCGCTGCAAATGCACTAATCAGAAAAAAGGAACACCAAATTGCTTTTCTCCAACGCGAATTGTTCATCAGGCTCTCGATTCAAATTGGACGAGCAGGGAAGCAGGACGAATGCAGCAGCGTGCAGCAGCGGTAGCAACGCAAGGATTAGGTCGGAGTCCGGGCCGTCTCGTTCAAAGCTCACTGCATGGTCATTGTCAACGTGGGCAACATTGTATGGATAAAATATCCAATGTCAACCAATGTCTGGAAGCAGGCAGCAGCCGCGCCCATCGACATCAACGTCTTTCCCACACATGAGCCAGCGCAGCGCTAAATACCGATCCTCCAGTCCCGTTCCGATTCACGCCAGGGCCGATGTATAGGAACAGAGTCACCTTGATCTGCTGAGGCTGCAAGGCTGGTTCTACTTCTCGAAATGCAGGTATCAGGATTCTCCACAACTTGCGCTGATCACGTTCTACAGTGCAGAGTCTTGTCATGGCCGGACCCTACGCCGATGAAGGCATCGATGAATATCTGCGCAAGCGGCTCATGCCGGTTGAGGGAGCAATTCCGCATCTCCTGGGAATCGAGATGTATGGGAATTCCGTTCCAGTGGGGACAGTCGGCGGCGATCTATTTGAATATATAAATTTCCAGCAGCGATACGATCTCGACACGCGAATTCAGCAGGCGCAGAAGCGCGCCAATGAATTTCTTGAGCCGCTTCCACCCGGAACAATGTGCCGCAATTCAGTGGACGACCACGTGCAATGGTTGAAGTCGCGGTCGGATTATAAGCCCGAAATGGAAATCGAGTACCGGCGCGCCCGCAGCTCTGAAGAAATCAGGATTTCTGAAAATCTGCGCGAGCTCTACAACATGGCTGGCGTTCTACTGGTCGATGCGCAGGGCCACGGGCTGATTTCCGCCAAAATTGCTTCGACCGTTCACGACACGTTTCATGCGTTCATGCTCGCTGAACTCGATCAACACGGAAAAACCACTCCGGCGCTGTTTGAAAATATCAACCTGCGGCTCGCGCACTCGGTCACGGCTCGAAATGCGCTTGGCAGAACCGAGAAGGACTACGCGCGCGAGATCGCGACTATGTTGTACGGAGAAGTGCATCCATATGGGTATTTCCGATTCGTGAATTTCGGACACCCACCGCCGCTCGTCTTCTCCGCCGAATTCCGCAGGTTCGTAGAAATCCCTAAGGACCGAATGCTGCAATTTCTTCCATTAGGTCTGCAGATCCCGGAGGACCATCCCGATCGCAACCGGTATTTTTCGATGCAGATCCGGCCCAGAGGAGCGAGTTCATCCGACGTGGCTGAGATCACGCTCATGAGTCCAGGAGACATCCTGTTTCTGTACACGGATGGTGTTTACGACGGGAACGAAGAAGAAGAGCTCCGGCACCTCGAGTCAGTCATGCGTGATCATTATTGGGAATCGGCGAGAGACATCTGCAATGCTTTGCTAGCGCACGCAACCAGAGACGATGACCATCTCCGGCAAATCGGAGAAGAGGATCGCATCGACGACAAAACAGTCTTCATTATCAAACGAAGCTGAATCAGAAATATGCCGCTCTGCCTGGTCGGTCCAGACGCGGTATGCCGCGTCTGGACTGGATCATTTTCGTTTGGCCTCTCCTATGCGCAACGGAGAGAGACCTAACTTTCGCTGCTAACTTCGTTGCCGAGCGTAAGTAGGTTAGAAATCGTGGAAATCCAGTTGGCGGGGTTCACCGTTCTCATCGAATAGTTCGGCAGCACTCGATCCTGTCGTTATGCCGTCGGTAGAGGGCTTCGGTTCAAGCTTGCGCTCCGCCTTCTTTCTGGCTTTTTCCGCCTGACGTTCGCGGCGCGCGCGCTCTCGTTCCCGTTTCTTAAAAGTCTGACTGACTGGCATGACCACCTCCAAGGATTAGCTTCCTACTACCGTATCGCGCAACGTGCGTTGTCGTTGGCTACTGGGTTCGTAACGTGCTTCTGCAAGCCGCCTCTGTGTCTTGACAGACACGCCTAGTGTCCCCATTGCTCCACGACTCAAGCCTTCGAACGCTCTAAGTCGTTGATTATTAAGGCCGGGTCTCGCGGCCGCTGACCTGCAACTTCTTCCAGTGTAAAGCAAGGAGAAAAACGGTGCAGGCACAGAGAAAACGACTTCACGCGGCAGAAAGGCCAATAGCACGAGTTTTGGTCACCTTTGTTCTTGCTGCGATGGCCGGACGACACGCAGCTGCTCAAAGCGTATCGGCGTCCCCGGTGCGCCCGGAGCATCGACGCCGCATCGTGGTCAGCATTCCTCATCGCAAGCTGGCTCTGATTGAAAACGGACAGGTGAAAAAAGTTTATCCCGTAGCAGTAGGGGCGGCGAACAGCCCCAGCCCATTCGGAACCTTTGAAGTGAAAAACCGCCTGGTGTCCCCAACTTACTACCACCCCGGCAAGGTGATTCCCGCGGGCGCGAACAATCCGCTGGGGACGCGCTGGATTGGTCTGAGCACGAAGGGATATGGAATTCACGGAACTAACGTCGAGAACTCGATCGGTAAAGCAGCTTCGCACGGATGCATTCGCATGCACCGCAAAGATCTCGAAGAGCTCTTTGCAGATGTACAGGTGGGCGATCAGGTCGAGATTCGCGCGGCGGCTGATCCCGAAACGGAATCGATCTTCGGCTCGGCGCCAACCGAGATGACGACAGAAAATGTCGTGACTGCTTCGGCGACAAGCGCCGTTGAGAGCAACGCAAGTTCAACCATAGCGGCAATGAGCGGAGAGCCGGCACAGCAGTAACAGAACCCGCTGCGGTAGCGGCGGGAGCAGTACCTAGGTGATGGATGGCGACTTCAGCGGATCGGAGGACAAGGCAATGGAACTCACAGGAATGATGGCAATCGCAGGCGTATTTACCGGATCGGTGCTGATCGCACTTTTTATCGGAGAGGCGCTAATCACGTGGACCATCCGCGCGATGGATGCAGGCGTGAAACGCGCCGAGGCAGCGCGGGTTGCGGCGCAGCCGCAAGCCAGCACGAGGTTGCTGGCCGGACAACGTCCGCGGCTGCAAAGGGTGTGACGCCGCTACAGAACCGCCGGCGGTAGCCGGTGGGGCAGCCGCGCACCTGCGGCTGCGCTTTTCCAGAGTGCTTGCGGTCTCGCGGCACTCGGAGCTGGCCATGCGGCCAGCTCGGACCCACCGGCTACCAGCACCGCAGCAATCGCAAGCCGGCGTTTGCTGGGGACCCGGTATCTCGCCGCCGGTTCGGTTGAGAGTTTTGAAGGAGAATCCCAATGTTGCTGTTGAAGTTCTTGCTCATTACTGCCGGAGACGCGCTGCTGGTAGCAGCGGCTGTCGTTCTCGGCCTCGACGTTTACAACTACATCCGTGCTCGTCGGCAAATCGAAGCTGCCGAGAGTGGAACAGAAAAACTCAGCGAACCTGAACTCAAGCTGCGCGTCCGCCTGGCGGGATACATCAGCGGAGCCGGTCTCGTGCTCCTGCTGCTGGCCACTACCTTCGACATTGTTCCGGCGGGACACGCGGCAATTCTTGTCAGCCAGATTTCCGGAACTGAGCCGACCACGCTTTATCCTGGAATCCACTTCAAATCCCCTTTTGAAACTCTGGCGATCTATGACACGCGGACGCACATGCTCACGACCGGCAACGTTGATCAGAGCCTCGAAGGCGAGAAGGCCAAGCGCCACGAGACGTTAAATGTGACGGCGACGGAAGGCCTGACGATTGGGCTCGCGATTACAGTCCGCTATAAGCTCGATCCCAATCGCCTGGCTTATATCCACAACAATCTCCCGTCGGACATAGATACTGAAGTCGTGCCTCCCGTCGTGGCGACGGTTTTCCGCGAGATCGTGCCCAACTACACGATTCGCGATGTCTTTGCACGCAAGCGGGAAGAGATTCGCAAAGCTGCAGCAGAGCAGATCGCGCAGAAGCTCAAGCGCGACGGCATCACGGTCGAAGAAGTGATGCTTCGTGACATCGTTTTGCCAACCGACTATGCGCGCGGACTCGAAGGTCTAATCGAGAAAGAGCAGGAAGACGAAGGGCTCACAGTGCAGACCGAGATCGAGAAGAAGCAGGTACAGATTGCGCAATATCAGGCTGAGGCTCAGAAGGTTCGGACAGTAAAGCAGGCGGAAGCCGGAGCGCAGGTCAGAGTACTGCAGGCGAAAGCAGAGTCCGACGCTATGCAGTACACGCTGCCGCTGAAGCAAAAGCAGATCGAGCAGACCAAGCTCGAAGCCGAAGCACGCAAGCAGGCGACGATTCAGAATGCAGAGGCTGAAGCGCAAGCGAAGGTCATCGACAGTAAGGCGGAGCAGGAACGGCAACAGTTGCTGGCGTCGGCCGAAGCGAATCGTATTCGCGTGGTTGCGGCTGCGGATAAGGAGCGCCTGCAGGGCGAGGCGATGGCCCTGAAGCAGAATCCGCTGCTGATCAACAAAATTGTCGCGGAGAAGCTTTCCGACAAAATTCAAGTGATGATGGTGCCGGCTGACGGGAAGTTCTTCTTTGCGAACGACGTTCTTAAGGCGCCGCAGGTGTTCCAACAGCAGGGAGACGATCCACCGGCACCGTCGAGCCATCCGGGCGGCAGATGACGCAACCCGATGATCCGCATTCAGGAGTTAATTGATTAATAGGATCTGTAGAGCAGGATCTGTAGAGCGGAATGGGCTCCTGATCGTCGCATCAGGAGCCCATTCTCGTCTGGACTCGCTCAGCCCGTTGCACCTGGTTCTTTCAATAAAATTGAGTTGTGCCTGCAAACAGAACACAATCGTCGTCAGCTCGCGATGCATCAGACACGGCATCTCCTGAAGCGGAGGAGCGTTGGGCTGATGTCTCCGGTGGAAAATTGCGTTATCTGGCGCAGGGAACTGGCGCTCCTCTCGTACTCTTGCACGGCATTGTGGCTTCGTCCTTTTCTTTCCGACTGGTCTCCCCAGATCTCTCGCGCGACTTTCGCCTGTTTATTCCGGATCTGCGCGTGGCCGGGGCCGACGCTTCATTGCGACCGACAGCAACTCGAATCCTCCAACTATTCGCTCGCGAGGGTATTGAGTCGGCTGATCTCTTAGGTAGTTCCCACGGCGGAGCCGTCGCGATGGAACTTGCCGCGACGGCTGCACACCGCATCCGCCGGTTGATTCTGGTTTCGCCCGCAAATCCGTTTGCTCGCGGCTACCACCGCGTGGTGAACTTCTATCTCAGCCGACCAGGCGGCATATTCATTCGCCTTGCTCCATTTGCTCCGGTCCCAATATGGGAATATGCCATTAAACGCATGTGCGGCGAGAGCAGCATCCTTGCACTAGGCATCGGCGCTGGTTACAGACAGCCGCTGCGCGAACGCGGAATAACCGGTCACATTCGATCGAGTCTGCAGACCTTCATCACCGAAGTCGAAGCGCTCCGACCAAAACTCTCAGAACTCCGCAACATACCGACATTGCTCATCTGGGGAGATCACGACCCTGTAGTCGAACTCGAGTCCGGACATCAACTTCAGCAAGCCCTGGGAGCGAAGATGGTCGTGATGCCCGGAATAGGCCATCTACCCTATGAGGAGAACCCGGAAGAGTTCAGCCGGATCGTGCTGAAGTATTTGGGAATCGGGTCATCAGGTCATCGGGTGATCTGAAAGCTAATGTAGGATGCATCGCCTCGGCTTTTTCAGCACAGCGAACAAGAAGGGAAACGGCGTTGCTGTTCACTTCACCCGATGACCCGATGACCGGATGACCCGATGACCCGATTCCTTCCCCCTCTGCTATTCTTCGGCAGGACGCATGCACCTACTCGATCTGCTGCGTAAATATTTTGCTGAGTATGGCTACTGGACGGTCGCGTTCGTACTCCTGCTGGAGAACGCCGGCATCCCTTTACCCGGCGAGACGACGTTGCTGTTTGCGGCAGCGCTGGCTTTTTCTGAACACAAGCTGACCCTTTGGGGAGTGATTGTGGTTGGAGTGATCGCCTGCACTTTGGGCGACAACCTTGGATATTGGATCGGACGTCGCGGCGGTCGTCCGCTGCTTGATCACCAGCGGCGGATCTTTCGTATCTCTGAAGAGCATCTCGCGCGCGGCGAGCGATTTTTTTTGCGCTACGGTAGCTTCACCGTCTTCTTCGCCCGCTTTGTTTTCGGCCTCAGGATTCTCGCCGGTCCCCTAGCCGGTGTACTGAAGATGCCATGGAAAAAGTTCGTGCTCTTCAATTTTCTGGGTGCGGTGCTCTGGGTTTCAGTCGTCGCTTCGCTGGGGTACTTCTTTGGCAGCCGCTGGGAGTGGTTCATGGGCGAGCTTGACGATCTGCAGCTCGTCTTCGCGATTCTGGCGATCATCGGGTTGCTCTTCCTGTGGCGTCGCGAGCGAAAGAGAGCGGCGCGTGCCCGCTAGATTCAACCGGTTCTTCGCCGAAGTCGATGCAGAAGCCTGGGTGCGCTTTCTCATCGCGCTGCTCGGGTTATTGTTCTCTTTCGCGTTCGCGGTGCTCTCTACCAGCTTTCGCGATCAAGGTAATCTTCTTGGGACAGCGATCACCGCTTCACTGGCTCTGATCACCGCGGTCGTTGTTGGTCTGGCAACAATTCCGTACCTCACGCGCCGCATTGCCGCCGAGCATATGCGCTTCAATGTTCGCTATGAACTCACGCGCGAGGGAATCATCTATCTCGTCGCCGTTCTGGTAATCGGCATCGCTGCCCTGAATACCGGAAACAATCTTTTGTTCATAGTGGTCGCTGCCATGTTGGCTGCGGTTTTAGTTTCAGGTATTGCTTCAAGTCTTGTTCTGTTCCGACTGAATCTGAAGCTCACGCTCCCCGAGCATGTGTTTGCCAATAAAGCTTTCCTTGGTTCAGTCAGCGTACGCAACGACGGCTGGCTGCCGTCATTTTCGATCAGCGTAGTTCCAGAGATTCCCGATAAACGGCATCGCTGGCGCTGGCAGCGCACGGAAATTGGGTTCCCGCCGTTTCGTTCCGGCAATCGCCAATGGTTCCGAATTCCGGACTACCAGCTCAGAAAACTCGCGCCAGAAAAACTCAAGCCGTCGATCTTCAGCGGCACCGTCTACTTTCCTTATCTCCCCAGCCGTCATGCCGAGTCCGCAACCGTGGAGCTTACATTTCCACGCCGTGGCAGCTACGTCCAGAATGCGTTGGGTTTAGCTACACGGTTTCCATTCTCGTTCATCATCAAGACGCGTCTCATGCCCTTTGAGCGTGAGCTGGTGGTGCTGCCCGAAGTAGAAGCGCGCGAGCAGACACTCACGATTTTGCCGGCGCTTCGCGGTGAGTTCGAGATCTTCGTGGCCGGCAGGAGCAACGATCTATATCGGATCCGTGAGTTTGTTCCCGGAGATGCAGCGCGTCACATCGACTGGAAGGCCACAGCTCGCTCGCACACCGTGATGGTTCGTGAGTTCACCCGCGAGGATGAACGCAAGCTGAAGATCATCTTCGACAATCCCGGACCGGCCGACGTGAGTGACGAAGAGTACGAAGCCGCAGTAAAGCTTACTGCCTCGCTGGCCTGGCACTTCGGCGGAGGAGACACCGAAATCAGCTTTGCTGCTCCCGGATATTCAGGCACCCGCGATGTGCTCGGTTTTCTGAAATACCTGGCTTTAGTAGAACCGCAAGCGCAGGCGCTTCCGTTAGAGACACTCATTACGGAAGGCGCCTACAACGTAGTGATTACGGCGCGAGCCAGAGGATCGATTCCCGCCCCGCTCTGGCCGGGTTCATACTTCATCTTCGTGGGAAAAATTCGATAAGAATTTTCGGCAGCAGTTCCGGATTGGCACAAGTTGGCATCTATCCCTGAAATAGCCATGGAGCACTACTTACCTTCATTCCGCCTGGAATTTCCGGGTACTTATAACGAATACCGAATCCTCGATGGCCAGGTTCAGTTCCGTAACAAAGATGGACACTGGCGCGAGCTCGATGCCGAAGATGTACGCATGCACTTCGCCCTGCGCACGCCGGTCGCAAGCTGGATACGCGCCAATACTGCACAGGTTCGGCTCGCGGTCTAAATTGGGAATTTCTGCACGCGTCGTCCTCTGCTAAGCGGACCGACCTTCACCGGAGCAGATTCGAGAATCCCGGCAGCTTGGTGATGTCGTTGAAGATCACCATCGCGGCGAACAGCACCAGGAAGACAAATGCAGCCTGATAGATGCGCTCTTTGATCTGAATGCTGATGTCTCGTCGAATAATGCCCTCGATGAATAGCAGCAGGATCACCCCGCCATCCAAAATGGGAATTGGAAAGAGATTGAAGATTCCCAAATTGAGACTGATGCCGGCCATCAGCAGAAGCAACGGAGTCCATCCCGGCTCTCTTGCGGCCTCGCCGGAGACGCGAGCGATGTCGATCGGTCCGCTCATCATCTTGACCGAGACCTTCTTCTGCACCATCTTCTCAACCAGCTCGATCAGCAGCATCGCGTATTTCTTGTTCTGCTCAACCGAGCGGCTCAGCGCCTTCGGGAAGGGAAGCTTGTCCACCGCCTGACGAACGCCAACCGTAATCCCGACCAGGTACTTCTCGTGCCCTTCGCCATCGGAGCCCAGCACCGGAGTAATGTCGTACTTGGACACCTTGCCGTCGCGCATTGCCGTCACTTCGACCGGCTTGCTCTTGTTTTCCTGGAGGAAATGAGTCAGCTCGCCGGGAGAGTGCACGCCAATGCCGTTGATGGCGAGAATCTCATCGTCTTCGCGGATGCCGGCTTTGTAGGCGGGCATGTTTTTCTCCGTCGAGTCGATGACCACTCCCGCCGCAGGTTCAAGCCCCGCTTCGCCAATTCGGCTGGGACCGTACGTGTCGGGAGTAAGAGTCGTGTTGATGGTCTGATCGCCGCGTTTCACGATCAGGGGAATCGGCTGTCCAGGATTGATCGCGATCTTCGCCCGCGTATCTTCCCAAAGTGGGTTGCTTTGTCCGGCAATGTCCGTGATCAGATCGCCCGGCTTCAGCCCGGCTTTCGCCGCCGGAGTGTTTTCCTCGACCCAGCCCACACGCGAAGGCTGATCGATGTACCAGTCGTGCTCGTAATGAATCATGTACACGCCGGTGACGATTCCCAGCGCGAGAACGACGTTCATCGCCGGCCCGGCAATCGCGATCAGAAATCGCTGCCACCGCGGATGCGACATGAATTCGCCCGGATCCCCAGTGCGAGCCTCCATCGGATTCTCGCCCGACATCTTCACATACCCGCCCAAGGGTAGAGCCGAGATGCGATAGTCGGTGTCGCCGCGCCGGAATCCAAGCAGACGCTTACCAAAGCCGAGAGAGAACACTTCAACGCGCACGCCGCACATCTTGGCGACGGCATAGTGACCAAATTCGTGCACCAGGATCATGACTCCCAGTACGAAAGCCATAGCCGCCAATGCGATAACAACGCTAATCAGAGATTGCATTTAATCAGTTATTCCGGGTTGCCGAGCTTGAGTGTACACCGCTGCCGGCGGCCACCAGAGGTCTTTCAGTCCCTACCAGATCGGCTGCCAGCCCACGCGCCTCAGCATCCATTTGCAACACTTCCCTAATAGATTCAGGATGACTGGCTCTAGTTTCGTCCAACACCTTCTTTATTGTGCGGGGGATATCTTCAAATCCTATCAGGCCATCGAGAAAAGCCGCTACTGCGACTTCGTCGGCGGCGTTTAAGGCAACCGTCTTAGCCCCTCCAGCTTCCGCGGCCTCGTACGCCAGCCGCAGGCAAGGGAACTTCTCTGTATCTGGTGGGCAAAAATCGAGCTTTTTCAGGCTGTTGAGATCGAACTTCAATTCTGAATCCAGCCGTTCAGGATAGGTAAGCGCGTACAGGATCGGTAGCCGCATATCCGTGACCGACAGTTGAGCAAGAATGCTGCCGTCGTGGAATTCCACCAAAGAGTGAATGGTCGACTGCGGATGCACAATCACCTTCACCCGCTCCGGCGGCAAGTTGAACAATCGACAGGCCTCGATCACCTCGAATCCTTTATTCATCAGCGTGGCCGAGTCGATAGTAATGCGCTTGCCCATTTTCCAGGTCGGATGATTCAGCGCCTGCTGCACCGTTATGCTAGCAAATTGTGACTTTGGTGTATGAAGAAACGGCCCGCCGGAGGCCGTCAGCCAGACCGCGCTAACCTCGTGGAGACGTCCTCCGCGCATGCACTGATGCACCGCGTTGTGCTCGCTATCGATGGGCAGCAGCGGCTTGCCTTGACGACGAGCCTCGGCAGTGATCAGCTCGCCTGCCGCGACCAGACACTCTTTATTTGCCAGCCCAACAGCCTTGCCGGCCTTCACAGCTTCGTAAGTAGCTTCAAGCCCGGCGACTCCAACGATCGCGCTAACCACAAAGTTGGCGTCCGGATGCGTGGCGACCTTCACTACACCAGCAGGACCGGAGAGAACCTCGGTCGCGAGTCCAGCCGAGTGCACTCGCGCGCCCAACTTCGACGCCGACTCCTCGTCGGCCATCGATACCATTTTGGGACTCCACCGGCGGCACTGCTCAAATGCTGCATCGACGTTTCTTCCCGCAGCAAGCGAGACCACGCTGAATCGTTCTGGATATGCCTCAACGATCTTCAGCGTACTCACGCCAATCGAACCGGTAGAGCCGAGTATGGCGATGCGTCTGACTGAATCGGGAGAAAAGCTCTGGGGAGGAGCTGGCTTAGAGGAGTTACTCACGCTTCGTGGGATCGACAAACTATGTACGGCTCTCGGTGGGAGTCTCGACTTCTTTTCGGGTGTAGCCCCCGACTTTAGTCGGGGGAGTCCGCTTCAGCGGACTTCTCCAAAGCGCCTCCCACGATTGCGCTTTAGCGCTGGTGTTTTCCTAAAAGTGGATGAGGCCGAATGAGCAATAGTACCACAGCATCGGAGAGGCCAGGAGCAGCGCGTCCACGCGATCCAGCGCGCCTCCGTGGCCTGGAAGCAGCGCGCCCGAATCCTTCATCCCCGCGCCGCGCTTCATCATCGACTCAACCAGATCGCCAATCTGTGCCGCGATATTGATACACGCCGAAGCGAGCACGGCCACCCAAACCGCGTTGTGCTTCGGCTGCGCGATTCCCGAAAGGGCACTGGTATGACCCAACAACTTCCAATTCGTGAACGCCTGAGCAACAGGCGTGTTGTACACCAGCAGCAGCGTGCCGACAATCATGCTTCCGATGATCGACGCCCCAGCACCCTCCCAAGACTTTCCCGGACTGATGCGTGGCGCCAGCTTATGTTTTCCGATCGCGCGCCCGACGTAGTAAGCGAAGATATCGCCTGTCCAAACCACCAGCATTAAGAAGAAGACGGCAAACGCGCCATCAGCAATCAACCCCCGCGCGAAAAGCAGGAATCCCAAAGTGATTCCGATGTAAGGCACGGCCATGTAAGAAGCCGCAGCCGAAGGCAGCGCCTGCCGCAGATCTTCGAGGTGCATCGCACAAGCCAGCAGAATCAGCGGCGCCAAACTAACAACGACAAGCAGCACCGTGTACTGAAAGAAAGGATCGCGCGTCATCTGCCAGCCCGTAGCGCCCGATGGACGCTGGCCGCGCAACGCTATCGACAGATAGTAATCGCCCAAAACAGCAAGCACAGCCAAGTAAGTCAAAATCCGCAGCGGCCGAAGCTGATGCGCCTCGACGATCTTCAAATACTCCTGCGTGCAAAGCATCGCCAAAACAGCAAGCACCAGTGCATAAAGCCAAAACGGCGCCTTAAACACCACCAGTACCACAATGGGAATCAGAATTAGAGCTGTAAGCACTCGCTGCATAGACTATGGTGGCCGGCACTGCGCAACGGAACCGTCGGCGGTAGCCGATGGGTCGGAGATGGCCGCCAAGGCCAGCTCCGAATGTCTCGATGCTGCTGGAATTCTCGTGAAGCGCAACCGCAAAACAAGCGGCTGCCCCATCGGCTACCGCCGACGGTTCTGATTACATCACCCGCGCGCGTGGAAGGATAGTGCCGTCAAAGGCTACTTGCGCGCGCCGACGAGTTCACGGGCATGATGGCCATTCCCATTCGACCCCAACCCGCCATACCGGCGCTCACGCCGCTGATAATCCGCGATGGCATGCAGCAGATCGGTACCCTCGAAGTCGGGCCACAGTTTGGAGGTCACGTAGATCTCCGCATAAGCAATCTGCCAAAGCAGGAAATTGCTCACGCGCAGCTCGCCGCTGGTGCGGATCACCAGATCAGGATCCGGCAAGCTTCCATATAGATGTCGCGCGACCAGCTCTTCATCGATGTGCAGATGATCGATGCCGCCGTTGTTGCGCGCCGCGTCGATGATCGAGCGGAAGGCATCGACAAGCTCTGTGCGCGCGCCGTAGTTGAGCGCGAGCGTGAGCACCATGCCGGTGTTGCCGGCGGTCTCTTCCTCAGCCCACTTCAACCGCTGCTGGACATTCTCCGGCAGCTCCCAGATGCGCCCAATGTACGTGAGCCGAACATTGTTCCGATTCAGCCGCGGCACCTCCTGCTTCAGGTACTGCCGCAGAAGCTGCATGAGGAACTCAACTTCAGCCGCCGGACGCTTCTTCCAGTTCTCCGCCGAAAACGCATAAAGCGTAAGGAAGGGAAGCCCAATGCGAGCCGCCGTCTCGACCACGCCCCGCACCGTCTGCACCCCCGACCGATGCCCCACAAACCGCGGCAAATGCCGCCGATTCGCCCATCGCCCGTTGCCATCCATGATGATGGCAATATGCCGAGGCAAACGCGAAGCATCGAGATGCGAGTAGATCTCCCGCTCCTTGGTTAACAGCTCCTCAACCCTGCCACTGTTTTGGTGCAAGTGCTTCATGCCGCAAAGTAGTACGTTAACACGGTCGGAGGGTGGGTGGCAAAGTGAGAGGGAAGGTTCCTATGAGGTCATGCTAGAATTCGCGGCCCGGAGGGGTGGGATGTCGAATATAGCGTTGAAGGATTTCAAATTTTTCCGAATGTGGCCGCGTGAGGTCTTTCGTTTCAAAGACGAAAGTGGCCGTCTTCACATAAAGAGTATCCAGGACCTGCGCGTGGCAGGCGTGTACATCCTTTATAGAGGCGACGAACTTTACTACGTGGGCAAGGCGGGTGACCTATTTAGGCGTCTTCACGATCACGCCAATAAAGTGACTGATCGGTACTATCCGCACTGGGATTATTTCTCGGCTTTCGCTCTTCAAAAGACGGTCAAAAATGCAGGAGCAAAAATGCTGGAATTGGAGGCAATTCTCATAGCTGCTATCCCACGCGCGACAAACAAATCCACGCCGAAGTTCAAGAGGATTGAAATTCCCAAGACGCTGCGCAAAATGCTCGGCGCGAACAACCCCAAGGCAATGGCCGCGAGTGGTGGATCGTGATGCTTGTAGCAGAACGATGACAAAACACGATTTGTCATCCTGTCTATAACCACGACGGCTCTGTCAAGATCTGATTTTGAACTCTGCGGGCGACACCTCTCCCGTGAGCACGAGCGATGTTGTTTTTGCGCCGGCGCTTTTCCCTTATCAGGAAGGGGTTGCCGTTGGTTTTGTTGTTGCTTTTGCTCAAGACCAGGTCACTCGTGCTTTGCTTGAATCCCTCGATGGAAACCCTTGTCTGGTTCCACCAACCATCTATCCGGTCTGATACTCCGACCATGATTCCTAGTGCAAACTCCTCACCGTCTCCGGCCTAGATTCTGCTTCGGCCTGATGAGGAGGCGGGGCGCTCACTCAAAGCGTCGGTCTCTTTGCCTGCGACCACAGGATGACTCGAGCTACCCCGCATACGAACCAGTTCCGGATACGTCTTGTTCGTCTTCAGCATCCAGAACACGCGCACCGCCAGCTTGCGCGCCACCATCACCTTGGCGATGCCCTTGTTCTTCTTCACCGCCAGGCGACGATACTGCCTGGCTAATTCCGCGTCCCCGCGCACCGCCGTCTGCGCTCCCTGGATCAGCAGCAAGCGCATAAAGCTGCTGCCCTGCTTGCTGATCGAGCCCAGCCGCCGGCGCTTGCCGCTGGAATCCTCCGCCGGATTCAATCCCAGGTAGCTGACCAACTTGCGACTGGTCTCAAACCGCTCCCCGACATTGCCCAACGTGAGCACCGCCGCCAAACTGATCACCGGCCCGATTCCCGGATGCGTCCTCAGCAGACGCGCTTCGGCTCGTTGCTGGGCCGCCTGCTCTACGGCCGCATCCAGCCCTTCGCAGTATCCGTTCAGCGACTCCAGCAGCTTCAGTAGATCGTCCCGCCGCCGCGCTGTCCATGGCTCCAGCTCCAGCTTCCGGAGCAGCTCTTGTCCCGTTTTGGTCCATAGCTGCCACTTCTTCTGCCGGCCCTGATTCAGCGCAATATGCTGCAACTGGTTCTTTACCTGCGCTCGCATCCGCACCAGCTTGTGCCGGTGCAGCAGCAACTGCCGCAGATCGCGCTCTTCCAGCGTCGGTACCCATTCCAGCTCCGGAAAATCATCTTTGAGCATCAGCTGGCAGATATGCTCAGCATCGCGCCGATCATGTTTCTGCTTGCGCGTGTCCTTGCCCCGGATCTTGGCCGCGTCTCCGATACGCAGCTTGTGCCCGTACTGGGCCAGCTTGCGCTCGAACCAGCGCATGTTCCCACTCGTCTCCACCCCCACTTCACTGCCCGGCGGCAGGCTGGAATAAAACTTGTCCACCTCCTCACTCTCTCCATGCTGCAGCCACTGCTCCACTACCTCGCCGCCTTCCTGGTTCACCGCGTACACTTGCTGACCACTCGGATGAAAATCACAGCCTATAATCCACATGACTGGCTCCTTTCGCCCGAGCGACTTGGTCTTTAAGCAACCTCAGTCTACTTGGCGTCTGGAGCCGTCGTGGTTATGTAATCAAAGCGCATCTTTTGCGCGAAGGATCTCCGGGAATGTTCAAAGTAAAGTGAACTTTCTTGGCTCTTCGGCCAAGCTGCACTTTTGCCGAGGAGCCATACCGGCGGCATTTCAGAACGACGCATCTCGGGAGATCCTTCGCGCAAAAAACGCGCTTCAGGATGACAGGCTGATCGACCTGCCGAGCGTTGCGAAAATGCGCGCGGCAAAGTGCACCTGGAGATAGCCATTCGGCCATCTCCGGCCCAGCGGCTACCGCCGCCGGTTCTGTTTACTTCATTGCCGTCTGGCTTTGGTTCTGCGCTTCTGCGCCTTCCAGCACGTCGTACAGCGGCTGCGCCGGCCAGGCTTGTTGCGCCTGGTTTACTGCAGTCGCAGCGAGGATTTTGATGTTGTGGTTGTGCGGCAGCGTTAGCGTAGTTGCTCCCGCAGGAATATCGATTGGGTAAACGAACAGATACGAATACTGATACGCCTCGTTGCGAGCAGCGTCGTCATGACGATGCGAGGCGTACCAGCCGATGTCGGCGCGCTTGATGAAGCCCGGACGCAACCCAATCATCTCGCCGTATTCATCCACGCGCGGATGACGGTTGTACGTCGGTGGTCCGATCTCTGCCGGATTCTCGATGACCTCTTTCCAGATGCGGTCGTCCCACTGACCAACGAAGCCGGTCCATTCCTGCACGTTCAGGTTGGCGGTTTTGTCTCCCACTTTGAAATCCGCTTTGTGATCGCCGTTCGAAGCGGCAGCGAGAATGTAAAGGCGGTTGTATTTGCCTGCGGGCAGCTTGATCTGCTGGCCTTCGGCGATCACCGCGTCGGCTTTGGCTGACGGCGCGAGTGTGAAGGTCACGCCCGCGTAGTCGATTTTTTCCGGCAGCATTTCCGCGGGCAGCGCTTTGCCTTGCGGTTGCGTCGGCCGATCGTAGGAGCAGTCGAAGCATCCGGCAGCGGGTTGGTGATCGTAGGTCGCGACCGACACCTGATATGGCAGCTTCACCGCAGCAAACTGAGGAGCGGCAACCTTCTTCGGAGCGGCGCCGATTCGCAGGGCGAAGGTTTTCGGCTCGTATGCGGTAAATGACGTAACGAGTGCTCCGCCTTGTACATGCGCGGCGCCCAGCGGCTGCTCTTGCGCGTTGACTTCGCGCGCTGCAGTTACCGGCGCTGCGAAAGTAAAACGGACATCGTTCTGCGGCTTGCCGTCGAGCTCGACTGCGCGCAGGACGATCTCGTCGCTGTGCTCGGCCTTCTTGAGCGCCAGCACGCGAATGCGGCTGTTGTTTACCTTCACCAGCGAGAACTGCTTGCCGAGCGAGCCAGGATGCTTGGTGGCTTCGAAGGCAACCAGCGGATCGTTCAAGCGCTGCGCCTGCCAATCGGTCTGGCTGGAGCGCCAGTCGCCATCGTGTCCGGCGATTCCGAAGAGGATGTCGTGGTGGCCGATGTCCTGCGTGCCCTGATCGTGATATCCGCCGCGCGTGCCCGGAGTGCGAATGAGCGTGAGGCGGATGGTGTTGTCGTTCGGCTTATCAGAACCGTTCTTGCAATCCGTAAGAACCGTTGCGCCGTAGCTGCCGCTCTGATCGGTGAGATCGATCCACTGATGCGAAGCGACTTCAAATTGGCGGGGCTCCTCGTTCGGACGCTGAATCGTGCCGACATCCCAGTTGTAGGTCGCCATTTTGTTGGCGGCGCTGAACGGGAACGTGGCCTTCAGGTTGACTTCCTTAGTGTCCCAGTTGATTTTGTTAGCGAACTCGATGCGATTGCCGCCATCGCCCGCAGCCAGTCGAATCGTTTGCACGAAGTTCGAGCCTTCGGTTTCGCGTTCGATTTGAAGAGCAACGCGAGCCGGACCGTTTTCGATGACAGTAACTTTCGGCGAGCCACCAACGTACGCCTTCGGCGCGCGCTGCTCGTCTTCGAAGTCCATGTTCCACGCCGGCCAGTGCTCGGGATTATCCGTGGAAATCGCGAGACGAATCGGAGCGGAGAGCAGTTCCTTGTTCAGTTTCTTATCGAAGACGCTGGAGACGTCGCCATCGCCATTCAGCTTTACGACGTAGCGCGCGTTCTCAAGTGAAGATTCCGAAGCCTTCAGTTCCGAATTGGGAGCGGCCTCAGTGGAGGGCTGAACGTCGAACACCGCATAGCCGGTTGACGGGACCTTCGCGACGAACACGACTTTGGCCTTACCCTCGCCGTCTTCGGAAACCTGCGCCGGCGTTTCCTTCCCATCGGGACCGGTTACACGAACCGATTTGGGAACGCCACCGTCGAAGTTCAGGTGCGCTTCAACTACATCCTCACGTTCGATGTTGAGCGGGTTGTAAACGACAACTGGTGTGCCCTGGCTTTGTGTATTCAACGCCGAAGCCACAGTTTCGGTCGCGCTCTTGAGCACGCCGGCGAACTGGTTCATGGCGATGATGTCGTCGTTCCACGCGAATTCAAATGCTTTCGGAGTCGCCGTGCCGGGAAGCAGATCGTGGAACTGTCCGCCCATCACCAGCGTCCATGCAGCGTTGAGCCGATCCTGCGGATACGCTTTGCCTCCAAGCCATGCTGCGGCGAGAGAAGCCTTCTCGGCGGCATCGCCGAGGAGCTCGTTCTTGCGCATCCAGCGTTTCTGGTAAGCCTCGGATGTAAGGGAGCCGGCGGAGTGGTTGATCAATTCAAGATCGCCTTTGTAGCGCGGCATCTTGTCGGTCTTGCAGCACTTGAGGATGTCCATGAACATCTGGTCGGCCTTCGACCAGACGACGTGAATCGGACCATTGCCCACCTGCACCGGCTGCGATTCCGCTTTCCCGGGCTCCTGCTCGGCTTCCCACTCGCGGGGGTTTGCCGGCGGATTGGGAATCACTGCTTTCGATCTGGTGACAATTCCCTCCATCAGCTTCACCGAATACTCATTCGGAGCTCCGCCGATGTCGCCGGTGCCAACGTAGTGGTAGTCAGCCTTTATGCCCGTCAGATCGCCGTTGATCTGAATGCGCTTCACCCAGTCTTCCTGCGGACGCGTGCGGAATGCGTTTTGCCGCTCTGTCAAATTGGGATCCGGAGGAGGTGGCGGAGGCGGAGTCTTGCTCAAATCGTACGTAACCTGGCTGCCATAGCTCAGTGGATTGAGCGCAGCGATGATGGTGCTGCCATCCGTGCCTTCCCAGATGCCGACGTTAAACGGAATGCCCTCGGGTGTCTTCTCCGGCGAGTCCGGACCGCCGACGTGCGGCGCCGGCTGCCATGCCGCTGAGAGCTTCTGGGTCGAGAATCCTTTGATTCCCGCGTGATGCAGAATGCTGGGCAGCGAAGCCGGGAAGCCGAAGCAGTCGGGCAGCATGTACTCGTTGCTGGCTTCGCCGAACTCGCGGCGGAAGAAGTTGTTCCCATAAAGGATCTGGCGGAAGATCGACTCGGCGTTCGGGGAGTTTACGTCGCCTTCTTCCATCGAAGATCCGGCCGGAAACCAGCGGCCCGCGGCAACATACTTCTTCAGCTTCGCGAAGCCTTCCGGGTAGTACTCCTTCATCAGGCGATAGCGATTCGCCCCGGTAAAGTTGAAGATGTAGTGCGGATAGGTGTCCGAAAGATAGAAGTTATTCCGCAGCGTCTTGCTCAGATACTCATCGATGGTCTGCGGATATTGCCAGCGCCACTCGGTATCGAGGTGCGCGTAGCCGACGACGTACAGCGTCGGTTGCTTACTCAGATCAACCGGCGAGGCAGGGGGCAGGGCTTTCACTTGCGGCGCAGCCGCGGACGCGGATTTTTTTTGATTCTGAGCTGAAGATGATTTCGTGGCGTTTTGCGCGAACGCCATACTGAAACAGAAAGTTACTGACAAGAACAACAGCATGCACCGCCGTTGTATCGTCTGCATTAGTCGCTTCTCCATAATTTGAATGCCAGATTAAGATCGGTCAGTACCGTTCGCGGTAGCGAATGGGTGCTTTCTTCGAAATCAGACGAACCCATCCGCTACCGCGGACGGTACTGACGTTGCAGATCAACCCATCCGCTACCGCGAACGGTACTGACGTTGCGGAGCTCAATTCCCCAACTCCAGCTCGCGCGACAAAAACGCCATGATCTCCGGCGGCCGCTCTAATCTTCCGAGTTCCTGCCGGAACGATTCGTTCATCAACCGTCTGGCCAGCTTCGCCAGCACCTGCATGTGACTGTTATTCGCATCGGACTCGCGCACCGCAAGCAGGATCACCATGCTCACCGGCTTGCCGTCGAGCGCAGCCCATTCTACTGGCTTGCTGAGTTTCAAGACGGCGACCGAGTTCGCATTGATTGCGTCGCTGCGGCAGTGCGGAATCGCGAAGCCATGGCCCAAGCCGGTGGAGTACGCGCTCTCGCGCTGCCAGACAACTTCTTCCAACCGATCGGGATCCTGCGTGCGTCCGGCCATGTACAAGGCGTCGACCAGCTCACGAATCGCTTCTTCTTTCGTTTCGCTGTCAGAGCCAACGATCACGAGGTCAGTCGAGAGCAGCGCCTGCTCCACGACTTGCGATTGCGCTTCCGCGAGCAACATCTCCACGTCTTTCACCTGCGCCGCACTCGTCATGCGATCGAGGATGAGCCGGCATTCGGCAGCCGAGAGTTCAGCAATCTTCTGTTTCAATATGGGAATTTGCGGCGAGGCGGCGCTGATCTCGTCGAGTCCCAATCCGATCAGGATCGGCAGGTTCGCGGGATCGCCTGCCATCTCGCCGCACATTCCGACCCATTTGCCGTGTTCGTGAACTCCATCGACGATGTGCCGCAAAAAGCGCAAAAAACTGGGATGGTGGACGCGCGAAAGGGCGGCCACTTTTGCATTGTCGCGATCGACGGCGAGAAAGTATTGGTTCAGATCGTTGGTTCCGATGCTGAAGAAATCAAGCTCGGTGCACAGTTGGTCGAGAATGAAGGCAATCGACGGAACTTCGATCATGATCCCCAAAGGGATGTTTTCATCGAAAGAGATTCCCGTCTCGTTTAGCTCCTGTTTCAACTCGGCAAACTGCGCCTTCAACCAAAGCACTTCCTCAATGGTCGAGACCATCGGCGCCATGATCTGGATTCGCCCGAAAGCCGAGGCGCGCAACAAGGCGCGGAGTTGCGCGCGAAAGAGATCGCGGTGCTCCTGATAGATGCGCATGCCGCGGAATCCCAGATAGGGATTCGATTCAGCCGGAAGATTCAGATTTGGAACAGGCTTGTCGCCGCCAATGTCGATGGTGCGGATGATGACCGGCCGCTTCCCTGCCGAGCGCGCGACTTCACGGTAGATCGAGAATTGCTCTTCTTCGTCCGGCGCCTCATCTCTGCCGATGAAAAGCATCTCGGTGCGAAACAGTCCGATGGACTCAGCGCCGTTCGCGAACGCGACGATGGCTTCTTCTCCGGATGAAACATTTGCCGCCACCTCGAGTCGCTGACCGTCGCGGGTGGCGGCGCGACCATAACCGTCGCGAAGCAGCGCATTCTGGCGCGCCTCTTGCACGCGGCGCTCCCGATCGTAAAAACGCTGAATGGCAGCGGTGCCGTTGGGAATCACCAAGCCGCGGTTCGCATCCACGACCACGTCGTGTTCCTGAGAAAAGAGCACAGGAGCATCCTTCACGCCGACGACCGTGGGAATTCCCAGAGAGCGAGCAAGGATCACCGTATGCGAAGTGGTTCCGGCATACTCCAACACGATGCCGTGCAGCCAGCGAGAATCAAAGCTGAGCAACTGTTGCGGTGCGAGGGTTTCCGCCACCACCACGCTGGGTTCGCTCAATTGCAGTGCCGGAGCAGTGAACCGCGAACCATAGAGTTCTTCCAGCACCCGCAGGCAAATCTCCTGAAGATCTACAGCGCGATCGCGAATATACGCACTGGTTGATTGCTGCAATGTGGAGATGAAATGCTGGGCGGCTTCAATAAGGGCTTGTCCTGCAGAGCGTCCTTCGGCGATCAGTTGGCTCACCTTGTCAGAAAGTGAAATGTCGTCCAGAATCGCCAGATGAGCTTTCAGGACGCCGGCTTCCGCCGGTGACATCGATCGCGACAGCATGCCTTTAATGCGCTCGCGAACCGCAGCCAGCGCACGCTCGATCTTGCGCTCTTCCCGTTTTGGATCTTCGGCGCGCTCTTCTTCCAACGCTTCGGGAAGATGCATCCCGCCTATCACGACAGCTTTGCCTTTTCCGATTCCCGCGCTGACTGCTACACCGGAGTGATAAGAAATCGTAAGGTGTGCAAGCGCTCGCGGCAGAGCGATCGGTTTGCGGCTCTCATCAGGCGCACTCAAAGGTTGATCGCTGAACGGAAGACTCTGATCGATATATGCTCGCAGAGCTGCGCGTGCCGATTCTTCATCTGTCCCGACGATGCGCACCGAGCATTCATCGCCGCTGCGAACATCGGCGGAGATAATCGCCAGCGTGCTTTTGAGATTGGCTCCGGCGCCGGTTCTTAAGTTTGTCAGGGAGAGTTCTGAAGCAAAGCCGCCGGCGAATTCCGCCAACTGGCTTGCCGGACGGGCATGGAGTCCATTCGGCAGCGGACAAACGAACTTGAACTCCACCGGATTACAGACTCCCTGACTCATGAACTAGCCTTGAATTCTTTTAAAGACACCAACCGGGTCTTTAATGGCGTCCTGCACCGGAACGCGAATGACCTTGATTTGATCAAAGCGTTCGCGGTTTTCGATCTCGATGTCGACGGCAAAGATCGCGACCTGCGCCTGGCGAATGTCGCTCTCTTTCAGTTCGTTCTCGATTCCCATTGCGCCCTGGGTTTCGACTTTGATCTGGTGCCCGAGTGTTTTGGCGGTCTTCTCGAGCTGCTCGGCCGCCATGTAGGTGTGCGCGATCCCCGTAGGACACGCGGTTACAGCAACGATCTTCATACTTTGGCCCTTTTTGAATTTCCGGCAGTGAACCGAGTCGTCCCCGAAATGGGAAGAGCCGAACTTCTGCCGTAAGTGATTTGCGTTCTCCCGGCTTCGAGGAAGCCGACCAAACGCAATCCCTCTGAGTTTCTATTCTGCTGATGGTAAGAGCTGCCCCGGTTCTTAAAGAAAGAGCCGGCATCCACCCGCCAGGGCCATGAAAGCTGGCGGGTGGACGACAGCAGGTTTCCCGCCGCGCTAGAACTCCGCGCGCAACGAGAGTTGAAGGTTGCGTTCGCTGCCTTTGGTCAGCACTTGTCCGAAACTCTTGCTGGTTGGATCGAGCTGTAGCCCGCCACCGCTGGTGCCGCCCCAGTTCGGGTGGTTCCAGACGTTGAAGGCCTCAGCGCGGAATTGGAAGTTGACTCGTTCATTCACTGCGAACTTCTTGAACAGGCCCATGTTCCAATTCTGGAATCCCGGCTGATAGATGATGTCGCGAACTTGTTGCGTCACGAAGGTTCCAGGAGCGGGCGCAGTGAAGTCGGAAGCGCAGCAGATCCATTGGCCGGAGGATCCGAAGGTATGTGGAGTGCTGAGCTTGCCGTCCCACGAGAAATACTGCCCGTTGACGCCGCAACCAAAGTTGGAATCCAGTCCTACGCCAGCGTAGTCCTTGGATTGTGCAGCGCTGCAGGGCGTGCCGCTTTGGAACTGCGTAATACCGCTAAGTTGCCATCCGCCGAGTACTTTCCCAACGAGGCTGGACTGGCTGCGGAAGAACGGCAGTTCATACAGGTAATTGATCATCAGGATATTGCGGGTATCGAACTCCGACGGCCCCCACATCATGCTCGTGTTGTAGGTGTCAGGAACGACATCGCGTTGGTTGGAGCCGTTGTCCATGCTTTTGGAAAGCGTGTAGGAAACACCAAACATCAGGCCGTTCACGAAACGACGGCTCAAACTCGCCTGCAAGGAGTTGTACTTAGAATTAGCGACGTTATCAGTCTCGCGTATAGATCCAAAGCCCTTGTAAGGCCTGAGTGCGTCGATGTTCTTAACCCCCGGGTTTGCTGCGATGGTAGCGGTCGTAGGTTGGTTGATATTCGCCTCGCGCTGCAGATGCAAGCCGCGACGGCCCACATAAGCGACATTGGCAATCAGGTTCCACGGCAACTCGCGCTGCACTGAAGCGTTCCAGTTCCAGGCTTCGGGATTTTGGAACTCCTTGCTCTGAGTGGTAACCACGAGCGGAATGGCTGAGGCCGAGCTTGGCCCAAGAGCATCCACTTGACCGTTCGTCAAGCTTGCCATTGGCTGGAATGGCGGATTGCCTCCCAGAAAGATAGAGTCACTAACTCCCAGTCGGGTGTAGAAACGGCCCGCTCCAGCACGCAGAACGGTCTTGTTATTCAACTGGTAAGCAGCACCCAACCGTGGCTGAATGTCATTCCATTGAATGTCGGAGTAGTGATCCGACACTCCGCGGAACAAGAAGTTCCACTGGCTGGTATTGGCTTCAGGAATGTGGTTCTTGGCGTCAGAGGGGAATCCGCTGCCGGGAATGACCATCCCGTTATAGAGCTGCTGCAGGGTTGGTGTGCCAAGGATCAATCCCGTATTGGGATCGACCGTGACTGCGAGCGATGGGTCGTAGAACTGCGGATCGAACACCGCCTGATTTCCCCACCAGGTATGGTAGGGAACGATCACCGAATAGCGGACGCCCGGAGTCAGGGTGAGGTTCTGCGAGACCTTCCAGGTATCCTGTGCGAAAGCTTCCCACATGCTGCCGCGGAAGACGGTGTAGGCGCGGTGGCCGATTTCTGAATAGCGATCAAACAGGCCGAGGGCTGCGTTTGCAGCCGCTACTCCCGTTCCGCCTGCGCGGCTGTCCACGAACTGGAATTGGCCATTCTGGTTGTTGGTGCAGGTCGAGCAAGCCGATACGTTGATTTCGTCGTTGTCGTTCTCACCTGAGTATTCGTACAAGCCACCGAACTTCCAGGTGTGATTTCCCTTTACCCAGGTAAAGCTGTCGGAGAGGTCACCAACCGGGCCGGCGGAGTGTGACGGATACGGTCCGCCGTTGAGAGTGGAAAACTTCGACATATTGACGCTCGGAATACGAGTCGGCAGCAACTTCGATCCATCATTAAAGATGTAGTTGTAATTGACGCCGAAGAGATTCGGGCCCTGAGCTGCGCCCTTGGTGCGATCCAGGAAGTTCGCGGCATCGATGGGGATGTGAACGACATCCTGACTGTAGGACAACAGGACTTCATTGACTTTGGTCGGGCTGATTGTCCAAGTATGGTTCAGCGAGTAAGTGTAGTTCGGCCGATCGAAGAACTTCGGAGTTTCGTTCGTTCCGCCGTCCAATGGCTGGTACTCAAACCACGCATAATTGAAACGATGGAAGCTGAGGCGCTGTTTGTCGGTTGCATTCCAATCGAGGGTAAGAGTGTCTTTGCGTTGATTCTGTGGGTGCTTCGCGAAAGCAGTCCAGTTGTTGTTGCCAATCGGTACCGTGAGGTTCGGCACCGGCCAGGAGTTCAAAATGCCAAGGCCATTGTGGCTGACGCGCGATGCTGGAATCACGTTCGCACAAGTAGCAGCGCCGGTGCAGGCAGGGCTGAAGTTCGGGTCGGCGGGATTGGACGAGGCCACGAACTGCGTACCGGTGGTCGGGTCCTTAATGACTCCCGTAGTCGCTGTGTACCCAAAGATGGGGTTGGTCAGAAGTTCTCTGAAATCACCCTCGCGCATGGCGAGCGTTGGTACGGTCTGGGAGCTCGTGTCGGTAAAGACACGTTTTACCCACTCCTGCCCCCAGTAGAAGAAGAGCTTGTCTTTGTTGGAATTGAAATGGTTCGGTATATAGACCGGCCCACCGATGTTGTATCCAAACTGGTTGTAATGATCCGGAGCCGTGAATTGGGTAAGCGGGTTCTGATTGCGGGACCAGGAGTTCGCGTTGAAGATGGTGTTACGTACATATTCGAAGGCCGAGCCGTGGAACGTCTGCGTACCGCTCTTAGAAACAATGCGGATCTGTCCGCCGGATGAACGGCCATATTCTGCCGAATAATCGGCCGTGAGGACCTGAATTTCCTGTACTGAGTCCACATCAGGCTGGCCGAGAATAGCGCCATTGGAACGCGTGCGCATAGCGGGTGCGCCATCGTAAGTGACCAGACTCTCAGGTGTGCGAGCACCGTTAATGTTGGTCGAAAGACCTCCGACACCGATCGAAAGACCAACGATGTTGGTGCCGCGGACGCCCGGAACCAGGTTGGCCATAAAAATCGGGTTCCGACCGTTGAGTTCTAGAGAGTCAATCTGCTCACGGTTGACGAGTTTCTGCACTGTTGCCGATTCGGTTTGCAGTTGCACCGCTGATGCTGACACCTCGACCGTTTGCGTGGTCGCGCCGACGGACAGCGTTGCATCGACTACGAGGTTGCTGGAGGGATCGAGTTTGTTATCAGCGCTTTGAAATTTCTGGAACCCGGTGGCTTCTGCAGTCACCGTGTACAGGCCCGGCGGAACGTTGGTAACCGTGTAATACCCCGACTCGTTGGTGACGGTCGAGCGCTGCAGACCGCTTTTGTTTGCCACTGTGACCTTGGCGTTGGGAATCGTGGCGCCTGACGGATCTTTTATGAATCCGGAAATTCTTCCCAAGTCAGACTGCGCAAAGGTGAGCAGACTGAAGAACGTTAGCGATCCGACACACAGGACGAAGCGCAGAAAACGACGCACGTGAATTGACATATTCGTTCCCTCTCAGTTGGGCAATTCTGGTATGACTCCGGAAGCCAGCTCGTCTTCCGCTTCCGGCCTAATGACCCGATTCGTGCGCGCAGCTACACGACACACTTCGGGTTCTACATTCGCTTACGGTTGGGAGTATCGCCGAGCAAGCTGCCAGGATGAAATAGGAGACAACGCACATTTGTTGGACAAACGTAACAATTCTTAACGTCGGCATATTCGAAGACAACATGTCAAGACCATCTTTGGCTGGAATTCAGGAACTCCAGCCCGAATTGGCCGCCGATTCCTCGAACGCAGTCCGGCCTGGTCGAGTTCCGATTTGGAACGAAAAAATCCTTGCAAGATCCCTGATATTTTTGTGACCTCTTGCCGCAAACCATCCTAAGCTCCTGGAAATCTAGAGCTTGCGGCGCAAATGACACGAATCCCTGTTAATTCCCTGCCCCAAGGAAAATTTTTCAAATTCTGGGCAGAATTGAGTGATTTTTTGTCTGCAGAACTCCAAATCCCTGTACTAATCGCTGTTCTTGGAGTGACCCCCAAAAGTGAGACAGGAGAGAAAATCCCTATCTACAGCGAATGGAGAGTAGATGAGGCGATATCGACGTTGGACGGTAGAAGAGAAGCGCCAGGCAGTGGAACGGATGTCGAGCTGCCGGCATGCAAAGC
>DASTZZ010000066.1 GCA_035764005.1 Terriglobales bacterium | reverse complement strand
TGTGCCATAGCAAACCATTGAATGTAGCAGACGCAGAGATTAGCCGACGTGAGTGGGCACAAGTCCGCGCCGCAACTTGATTAAACTAGCTGAGAATGCCCGCGATTCGGCTCGTCTTCCTCTGGCACATGCACCAGCCCTTCTACAAGGACCTGGTCACAGGTGAGTACCGCCTGCCCTGGGTCCGCATGCATGCTTTGAAGGACTACTACGGGATGGTGAAGCTGTTGGAAGAGTTCCCAACGGTGCACCAAAACTTCAATCTCGTTCCCTCGCTCATGGAGCAAATCGAGGACTACGTCGCAGGGACCGCGAAAGACAAATGGCGCGACCTGGTCGCGAAACCGGCCAACGATCTGACGCGAGACGAAAAAATCTTTGCTCTACGCTATCTTTTTCAGGCAAATCACACGCATCAAGTGGGCCGATATCCACGGTACGCCGAGTTGCTCAGCAAACGCGCAGCGCATCCGTCGCCGGAGACTGCATTAAGTTCCTTCGCGGCCCAGGATTTCACCGATTTGCAAGTGCTCTCCCAGCTTGCCTGGTTCGATGAGTTCTTCCTCGGAGAAGCCGATGTTTCAGATCTGATTAAGAAAGGACGGAAGTACACGCGCGCTGATCAGGAATCTCTCTTCGACATCGAATCGCGCATTTTGGGAGCCGTGATCCCCGCGTATCGCGCGGCTGCCGACCGTGGCGGCGTGGAGCTTTCAGCCACACCTTTTTATCACCCTATTCTTCCTTTGCTGTGCGACACCAATAACGGACGCGTGAGCAGCCCAGGACTGCCGCTGCCACGACGCCGCTTTCTCCAAAGTAACGACGCTCTCGACCAGATGCGGCGCGCCGTCGAATCTCATGAGCGCACATTCGGAAAGAAGCCAGCGGGCATGTGGCCCTCGGAAGGCAGCGTTTCAAACGAAGTTCTCGGACTTGCTCGCCAGGTCGGTCTCAAGTGGCTTGCGACCGACGAAGGCGTCCTCGGGCGCTCGACGCAAAGCTTCTTTGAACGCACCGGCACAGGCGAATTGCTTCCCGATTCGGCACAGCGTCTCTATCGAATCTATCGGAACGGTGAAGGTGCCGATTCTGTGTTTCTCTTCTTTCGAGATCACAACCTCTCTGACCTCATTGGATTCGTGTACTCAGGCATGCCGGCGAAAGAGGCGGCCGATCACTTCATCAAGAGCGTGAAGACCTCCGCCCAGCCGGTTATGTCGCGTGGACAAGATGCCGTGGTCGCAGTGATTCTCGACGGGGAAAACGCCTGGGAGCACTTTCCCGAATCAGGACGGGAGTTCCTTCGTCGTCTCTACACTGCAATTGCGGCTGATCCTCAGATTGAGCCACTCACAATTTCGGAGACCATCGAACGAACGCGAGAGACCACAGCTCTTCCCAGCCTCGTTCCCGGCTCGTGGATCAACGCAAACTTCAACGTCTGGATTGGAGCGCCGGAAGACAATCTCGCGTGGGACTACCTTGCCGAGGCACGCGATTTCTACGCACATCATTCGGCTTCAGCAACTCCCGAACAGCAGAAACTCGCTTATGAAGAGCTACTCATCGCCGAGGGCAGTGATTGGAATTGGTGGTACGGCCCGGAACATCACTCCGCGAATGACAGCGACTTCGATGAGCTGTATCGCAGCCATTTATCGAATGTCTATCGCCTGCTCGGAGCCAATCCGCCGGATTACCTGCACCATCCCATTTCAACCGAATTCATCGGGAAAGTACGCACGATTCCGCAGACAGCATACATTCGCCCCCGCATTGACTCTCCCAACATCGGCTACTTCGACTGGTTGGGCGCAGCCAGCTTCGCTGCCGACCGGCGTGGTTCATCGATGCACGGCAAGCAGTTTCTGCTGGAGCGCGCCTACGCGGGAATTGATGGGCGAAACTTCTTCTTCCGTCTTGATCTCGCCGGCGAACTGAGTGGCGATCACATGTTGGAAGCGCGGATCGAAGTGCTGCCCGCAAATGTGGACCAAAACAGAAAAGCCTTCATCGCGCGTTTTTCGGTCTCGAATCGCTCGCTGCTCACTGCCGACCTCATTGCCTTCTCACAAAGCTCGGGGAACGGCAACCGCCGAGACAACACGAGCCGCGAGATGAAGGCTAGTTTCGAAAAGGTTCTGCGCGCCAAAGTCCCGCTCTCGGTGTTAGGGGCCGCACTGAGCGATACGCTATTGCTCCGCTTCAGCATCTTCCGCGATCAGCTTCCGCTGGATTCGCTCCCTACGCAGGGATGGATGGAACTGCCGATCATCGCGGAGGAGCAGATGTTGGAAACTGGCGATCAGGTGTGGTGAGTCGAAGTAAACGTGGAGCCGGCCGCCCTCGGCCGGAGAAGGCCTGAAAGGCCGGAAGAAGCGCAGCCCAGCGGCGTGAGCCCTGGGAGATGCGGTAAGAGCGGAATCGAGCCCTGAAAGGGCGGCATTCATCACAATTTCCTAGATCGGGATTGCCGCAATGATTGTGCGTTGTTTGCTGGATTGCTTTTGTTTGTGCGGATGAATTTCTGATTGGGCCGGCGTGAGCTATGCCGCCCCTGCCGGGGCTCGGTCTCATATCACTTCTCACCCAGCACTCACGTGCTGGGCTACACATATGTCGCGCCTACGGCGCTTTGGGCTTCGCTTCGCTCGCGTCGATGACACGGCGGCTGGCCCTACGTTTACTTCGCTCGCCGTTCCGCGTACAACGGAAACTGCTCCGCCAACTCGAACACCTGATG